>NZ_JARVCN010000080.1:0-11483 GCF_038442745.1 Crocosphaera sp. Alani8 | reverse complement strand
TGCTCTATAAAAAACCCCATCTTCATTCTCATAAATCATTCCTGATTGCTATAGCTCCCGAAAAGTACAACAAAAAAGCAGCCAAAGACCCCCAAAAAGCCCTAAAATTGGTAAAAGCTTCTTGCACCTGGTCAACTAAAACAAATGTACGGTAAAGAACCGCGATCGCCAATTACTCCAGAAAAATTTGAACTATTGCCAGGAACTAAGTTATCGGCAGAAAATCGTTGGGTAATCATGGCCGAGCTAATACCTTGACTCGCGCGTTCTCTTGCGCCGTACGACGGCGCGGGGTCGCTCGTGAATTTGAAGAAGAATATTCCAAACAGTTTAAAATGGAAAAGGGTGCGCCTGCCAAACCATTTAGGATGGCATTGGGAGCCTTAATAATTAAAGAAAAACTAGGAATAAGCGACAGGGAAACAGTAGAACAAATAAAAGAAAATCCATATCTACAATACTTTATCGGCTTAGAAACCTATACATTTGAAGCCCCGTTTGAAGCCTCAATGATGGTGCATTTTAGACAAAGAATTACCGTGGGACTGGTCAACCAAATTAATGAAGAAATGGTCAAAAGAGGAAGAGAGAAGACAGAGCAAAAAGAAGAAAAGTCAAGCTCAGAACCTGAAGAAATAGGAGAGAGGGAAAATAAAGGTAAACTGATCTTAGATGCCACCTGCGCCCCTGGAGATATAAAATATCCGACAGATTTAGAAATATTAAATCAAGGAAGAAAAGCAACTGAACAGGTCATAGATAGTCTCTATAAACCCATAAGAACGAGACTCAAGCAAAAGCCAAGAACGTATCGGAATATAGCTAGAAAAGAGTATTTAAGAATAGTGAAAAACCGTCGTTCTACTAAAAAAGAGGTTAAAGAAGCGATTGGAAAACAACTTAAGTATATTGAAAGAAATCTAGTCAGTATAGAGAAGCTAATCTTAGAGGGAGCGACATTAAAAAGTCTAAATAAAAGACAAAGAAATCTTCTAGAAGCTGTCAAAAAAGTCTATGAACAGCAACTCCAGATGTGGGAAAAAGGAACCAAAAGTGTTCCCCAAAGAATCGTCAGTATAACTCAACCGCATATTCGACCTATCGTGAGAGGAAAAGCAGGAAAACCTACAGAGTTTGGAGCAAAACTATCTATAAGCTATATAGATAATTATATATATTTAGACAGAATAAGTTGGGAAAATTTTAATGAATCTGGGGACTTACAAGGACAAGTTGAAAAATTTAAGCAGACTTATGGTTATTATCCATCATCAGTTCATGCAGATAGAATTTATCGAAGTAAAGCTAATAAAGATTGGTGTAAAGAAAGAGGAATTAGACTAAGTGGACTCGGTTTAGGAAGACCCCCTAAGAACATCAGTGAAGAAGATAAAAGCGCACCGCCCGCGCTGAGGTTTCCTCAGCGTATAGGACGGAGCAAGTGGCAAACTAGAATAGATGAAGCATTTAGGAATAGAATTGAAGGAAAATTTGGACAAGCGAAGAGAAAATTTAGTCTAGATTTGGTTAAAACTAAGCTAAAAGAAACCTCGGAAACCGCTATTGCTATTACATTTTTAGTAGTTAATCTTTTCCAACTGCTTCGGCAGTTTTTATTGCCTTTTTTATCATTTTCTTTAACTAACAAAACATTTGAACTAAATAAACAGAATGTGATAATGAAAACTTATTCTATTAATTCTTTTGTAGCAGTTAAAGTTATTAATTTAGAGGCAAATTACTGGCTTTTGTCCTCCTAATTTTTTGAGTTACTTTTTCAGCAAACCCTATATAAGTATTTACATTTTGTACAAAAAAACCAAGAGTGTCTTGTATAGATTCTCTTGCATTCAACTCGATATTATTGAGAGAAATGATCAGACCAGTATCAAAATTTGAGTCAAGTTGTATAGGTGCATGAATGAATAAATCTGTTTCAATACTAGGTAAATCATCGCTTGTTTTTCCTAAATCTAAATGAAGTGCTAAAGTCGCATCTGCTTCAATATCTATATCAAATTCAAGCGTATTCAATTCATTGATTGTAATTTTGTTATCACCAAAAATAGACATAATATCTAATGTTAATTATCTTGAAAAACCTGTTGTAAAACTATCTTCTGTATCACCATCTTCGTTATAGTCTTTAGAAGATTCTTCTTCATCTAAAATGGTATTACTTGCTTCTAATTCTAAGAAAAATAATTATCCTAATAGTCCTGCTCCTTCTGATAAGCTAACCCCTAAGTCAAAGATGAACTCTGTATCTTCAGAAATTTCCCAGAAAAATACTTCTGTTTTATGAAGGAATTAGCTGTATCAAGTTCATCTCCAATAAATGGTAATTGTCTTAATATTTCTGAGTCTAAAATATTTTGCAAGCGATTTAAGAATGCTTCAAATCCTCCTGCAAAAATATTATAATCAAGAACAGCATTTTGTAGTTGATCAATTAAATTATCGTAAGGATTCAGGTAGCCAATATTGACAAACAGTCTGACTGCGCTAAAGTAACGGTATGAGTCAAAGTGAACCAGTAATACAGCTAAATCCAGAGGAATTAAAGCAACTGTCAAAATCGAAGTTGGTGCAGATTATTTTGACTCAACAGAACAAGCTCGAACAACTGCGACAAGAAATAGAAAAGTTAAAACTGAGCCGAGATTTAGACAGCCAAACTTCATCAAAACCGCCATCAACAGACTTATTGAATAAATCTGAGAAAGCTAAAGAAACTGAAGATGATAAGGATAAGAAAAGAAAGCCAGGGGGACAACCTGGACATAAGGGAAAAACTCGAAAAGGATTTGGAAGAATTGATAGAATGGCTCTGGGTTTTTACCGATCAGCTTTTCTGCCTATTTCGGGCTACTGATACTAGGGGGCGTGCTGAACTCTGTGAGCAGCTAGGGTCAGAATATGGTGGCGTTTTAAGTAGTGATGATTTAGGAGTTTACAATTGTTATCCTGTTGGAGCATCGGCAAAAATGTCTGGCTCATTTACGTCGTCATTTCAAAAAACTAACCAAAACTCCAGGTCAATATAACCAAGTGATCGGTCAAACTTTTCTCAAATTAATCGATGAAGCTTTCCGCTCAGCTCGTATTTGGCAAAAGGACTCCGATAGGCATAGTTATCAAGTTTGGGTAAACCAATTCAAAGATAATATAAGGATAGCTCTTCAAAAATGGAAACCAAAAGCTGGTTATGAAGCAGGAAAACTCTTGCGGAACCTGCAACAAAAGGCTGAGCAATGGTGGTATTTTCTGGAGCATCCAGAAATTCCTCCTGATAATAATTTGGCCGAAAGATCCTTAAGATTAGCCATCACAAAACGAAAAGTTAGTGGCGGTTCAAGAAGCATGGAACGATTTAAACAAACAGCAAACTTGTTGACTGTGGTGCAAACTTGTCGTCGTCAGGGAAGTTTAGTTATTGATTTTTTCGAGAAGTCATTAATGGCAAAAGTTGGTCATCCGAATTGTTTGTTTCCTTCGCTAATTCCTAATTCCTTGACCTGAATCCTTACGTAGAATCAAGAAATTGATTCTACTTTTCCCTATCATCAAGCATATAGTTTAGTTGTTCAGAACCCAAAATTTTGTAAGGTTATTGAAATATTAAAGATTCTGTCAGTTGCACTTTAGAGGAATTCTGAATATTTTGTAATTTTAAACTAGAGTGATGTTGAAGTATTCGATAAAGTAAACTAGTCCCACTTCGAGGTGCGCCCACTATAAACACAGGGGACTCAGTTTCCATGAAATTCAAAGTATCTGATAGGCTTAAATTCATGTTCTTAATTAATAAGAGATTTAATATGATTAGAAATACTTAATTTTATGAATTGTAAATCACGAGTTGGGTTTTGTAAAGACATTAATTTTTTGAATAATTACTGAAGGTATTTCATCCGGGTGTCTTTCAAAGTATTCGACTTTACTCCAGACTTTTTTAAACCAGTAACCTTTAACCTTAACTTGTAATTTTTCAAGGAATGATAACTGTTGATTATACTTATTAAACAAGTTTTCCATCCTTTTTACCCCTTGTCCACTTTCTCGATCGCTAAAAGTTTTTGTTCCTTCTATATCTAGATAGTTACCCCAAATTTCATCTTTATATTGAAGGTTAGCTGTTTGGACGACTCTTAATAGAAAATCTACATCCATTGTATAGTGATCGTCAACATCGTATAAACCAATATCATCGTGTAAAGACTTATGATAAAAGTAGGCAGCGGGGTTAATGGGATGAGGATTAATCGACCAACCCAATAATAGTTCTTTCAACTTCAATTTCTCAGGTCTATTAATAAACTTTACCTTCCCAGTTTCATCCCAAACCTTGCAGTTACCGACTAAAAAGCTATTTTTAGGCAAGTTTTCAAAAATTGTTTGAACCCGATTCAACACATTAGGTTGATAGTAATCATCAACATTCAAAATTGCTAAAATTTCCCCTTTCGCCATTTTAATCCCTTTATTCATAGCATCGGACTGACCTTGATCAGCTTCAGAAATCCAGCGAATATGAGGATAGTTTTCAGCATATTTTTTAACAACAGCAATTGTTTTATCCTGAGAACCTCCATCAACAATAATATGTTCAATATCAGGACAATTTTGTTCAATTACAACCTTAATACAAGATTCAATAAAAGATTCTCCGTTGTAAACAGGAGTAATAATACTAATCATAATTAACTGGCAATTTTTAAAACTTATTTTAGCAGAATAACAGCGAAACTCCTACCAACAAAATCTCTGAGTCACCCATCATACCAAATCCTCTTTAAAAAGTAGATGATCATCTTGAGAAGGCAAGGGAGGCAGGGGAGGCAGAGGAGGCAGGGGAAGCAGGTAAGGATTAATCTTGAGGAGAAAACTTGGTAAGATAAAAAACAAGCCCTAAAAATTGAGAGTAAAGGAACTATATATGCCAGCTAAACTTAAAAAAGGCGCATTAGTGCGTGTCATTAAAGAAAAACTTGAAAATAGCACAGAAGCAACGGCCAGCGATAGCCGTTTTCCCAGTTATCTCTTTGAGAGCAAAGGGGAAATTTTAGATATGAACGACGAATACGCCTTAATCCGATTTTATGTCCCCACTCCCAATGTTTGGTTACGCCTCGATCAACTAGAAGCGGTAGAGTAAACTTTTACTTTGTGACAATTATGACTGTCTCTTATAACTCCCTCCCTCCCTGTCAATCTCTTCGTGTGGCTATTATTGGCGCAGGAAATGTCGGAAGAACCCTAGCCCAACGTATCATCCAAAAAAACCTAGCTAATGTTGTCCTTTTGGATGTAATTGAGGGACTTCCTCAAGGTATTGCCCTCGACTTAACCTCAGCTCAAGGACTCGAAAATTATAGTTGTCAAGTGGTGGGGACCAATGACTATCAAGAGACAGCCAACGCAGACTTAGTGGTAATTACCGCAGGCCGCGGCAGAACCCCTGGTATGAGCAGAGATGACCTTTTGGCAATTAATGCTAAAATCGTGGCTGACGTAGCTGAGAAAGCCTTTAAATACTCTCCCAATGCCATCTTTATGGTCATTACCAACCCTCTCGACGTGATGACCTACTTGACATACAAAGTTACCGGTCTACCAGCACAACGAGTGATGGGAATGGCTGGTGTTTTGGACTCTTCCCGTCTGCAAACATTTATTGCTATGGAATTGGGGGTTTCTCCAGCTAATGTGACTGCTATGGTATTGGGAGGCCACGGGGATTTGATGGTACCTCTACCCCATTATTGTACCGTCAACGGCATCCCCATCATAGAATTACTAGACTCCCAAACTATTAATCGGTTAATAGAAAGAACCCGTAACGGGGGGGCTGAGGTGGTTAAATTATTGAAAACAGGAGGAGCTTACTACGCGCCAGCTTCTTCTGCTTGTATTACAGTTGAAACTATTATCAAAAATCAATCTCGTCTCTTACCAACGGCGGCTTATCTACAAGGAGAATATGGATTGAATGATATTTATATCGGGGTTCCCTGCTTTTTGGGTTGTGGTGGCGTTCAGAAAATATTAGAAGTAAAATTAACATCAGAAGAACAAGAGGCATTACATATTTCTGCTAACTCTGTCAGGAAAAATGTCAATCTCGCTTTAGAAAGTATTGGAATTAAATAGTGCAATAACAGCAGTAGGACATCTCTTAACTTTTTGTAATACTATATGTATGTATTTGAAAAAAATTATTAACAAACTAACTCCTTAACAACAATGGAACCCGAAGTAAGTTTAATCCTTTTAACTGGTGAACCCGAATTATTAATCGAATCTCAACAAACCGCGGCTCTGCTTAACTTCGCTGTCAGTGAAACCCCATCAGAACCAGGAATTACCGTAACTGTAGATAGTCCCAATTTATCAGAATTCAATCTCAGAGAACTCCAAATAGAAGGGGGAGAACTGCAGCTCAACTCAGAAGTTACATCATTACTAGAAACAACCCTAGCTCAAAAAGTTACCGAAACCGTACCCGGAGCAGCTATTGCCATTACCTCACCTTTGGGTAATTGGTCGGAAGTTAGTGGCCTAGGCAGTATAGAAAATAATACCCCATTAAATCCAGGCGATCGCTTTGAAGCTGGGAGCATTACTAAACCTTTTGTTGCTACCACCATTTTGAAGTTAGTAGAAGCAGAAACCTTAACCCTCGAAGATACCCTAACCGACTGGTTAACTGCAGAAGTCACAGATATCATCCCCAATGCTGAAACCATTACCATCAGGCAACTACTCAATCATACCAGTGGCATTGCAGAATACGTCTTCACCTTATTAGACCAAGCTGCTACAAATATTACACTCTTGCTTCGGGACTGGGAACCAGAAGAACTGATACAACTCATTGACGGGGTAGCCCCCTTTTTTAATGCAGGAGAAGGCTGGGAATATTCCAATACTAACTATATTTTGGCAGGAATGGTCATCGAAGCGGCCACTGGTAATAATGTTGCCACAGAAATAAGATCGCGCATTTTTGAGCCTTTAGAATTAGAAAACACCTTTTTTGCAGGAGAAGAAGAAATACCAGGGGGTTATGTTAGCGGTTACATAGATTTTGACGAAGACGGAGTTTTAGACAATACATCCATTGTTAATCCTTCTGCCGCTTGGTCTACAGGCGCAATTGTGTCCAATCCCGAAGATTTAACCACCTTTGCGCGAGCCTTATATCAAGGAGATTTGCTGTCTGAGGCCAGTCAAACAGAGATGTTTACCCTAGTGGATACTGGAGATGAATTTTCCTATGGGTTAGGAATGATCAGCGTTGAAACCCCAGATCTCGGTACCGTGGTTGGTCATCGAGGGGTAACTGTAGGTTTCAACGCAAATATGTGGTACTCGTCCGAAGACGATTTCACCTATGTTGAGTTGGTAAATGGTCAATCTAACGAAGAGTTGGTCAATGATTTTATCTCTGCTTTTAGGGAAGGAGTCATTTCCACCGTGGGCAATACAAGTGCTTACGAAGAATTTAACCTAACCTTGACGGAAGAAACTACCCAAATAGTGTTACCTGTATTGAACGATGGAGAAGCAGAAGAAGAAGAAACTGCTACTTTTATTTTGGGAGAAGGAGAAGGATACGAAGTTGATCCCAACTTCCAAAACAGCACCTTTACCATCGTGGATGGGTTATCTGATGATCCCGAAGTCAATGTCGGGTTAGGATCATTTCCTACTCAAGTAGTAGAAGGAGATACATTTACTCTCTCTTTTGAAGTTACTAACATCCCAGAAGAAGGATTATTTGTTTATGTCGATAGTCAAACCCCCCAAGCTTTAACACAATTTGCCTTGGAGGATGGGGTAGTAACAGGGGGTGAGTCCCCAGTGCTTAACGATGATTTGAGTGGTTTTGCTGTCAAAATTTTTGAAGATGATGCTCGAATAGAATTACCTGTTCTTATCGATGAGATTACAGAAGAACCCATCGAGATTATTTACGAACTGAGAACTAGAGAGGAAATCAGTGCTGTTGATCTAGCTGCTATTGAAACCGATGAAACCATTAGCGACTATACAATCAACCCATTCATGGCAGAAACCCTTGTGGAAGTGTTTGATGAGATTCCTGCCAATGTGGCCTTAGGAGCTTTTCCTACTGAAGTATCCGAAGGAGATACTTTGACCCTCTTTTTTGAAGTTAATAACATCCCAGAACAAGGATTATACGTCTACATCGATAGCGAAACCCCTCAATCTTTGGCACAATTTATCTTAGAGGATGCTGTAGTAACAGGGGGTGAGTCCCTGGTGCTTAACGATGATTCGAGTGGCTTTGCTGTCAAAATCTTTGAAGATAACGCTCAAATCGAATTACCTGTTCTTGTGGATGAGATTACAGAAGAAACCATCGAGATTACCTACCAACTGAAAACCAGAGAGGAAATCAGTGCAACGGACTTGGCTGCCATTGAAACCGTAGAAACCATTAGTGACTATGTCATCAACCCTTTAATGATGGGTGAGGCGATCGTAATTTCTGATACTATCCCAGAACCCATAACAGTCAGTATAGAGACGACAGAAACCGTTCTCAGAGAAGAAGAAGGAACTCAACTAACAATTACATTGACTTCCAGCGCACCCGTACCCGATGGAGGTTTAGTTGTTAGTATCGACAGTGATGTTGCCAACGCTCTAGGAGAATTTAATTTATTATCAACACAGTTCGATAATGTCGAGCTAGTGAGTATCAATGATGATATAAGTGGGCTTGTTCTTCGTCTGAACGAACAAGTAGGGACTATTATCACGCCAGTTGTTGACGATAATGATGCTGAAGGTTCACAAGAGATAACCCTGAGAGTAGAACCAGGTGAAGGGTATATAGTGGACGAAGAAGCCGATTCTGTTACTTTGACCATAGAAGATGATGACGCACCAGTAACTCCACCGCAACCACCCCGCCCGGATTTTACTCAGCTTTTTGGCTCCTTAGAGGAAGATGTTATCGAAGTCCAAGGCAAAAATCAATTAATTTTTGCTGGTGACTCTAACGATCTTATCGATGCTTCTATAGACTCATCGGAGGTTTCCAATGACAACAATCGTATCTATGCACAGTCCGGTGACGATACCCTGATCCTAGGGAAAGGCGATCGCTTATTTGGAGGAGATGGGGACGATAGTTTCTTTGCTCTGTCAGGTGGGGATAATATCATTACTGGTGGTGCTGGTGCCGATCAATTTTGGATCGCCACGGCAGAAATACCTGACGCAGCTAACATCATCACCGATTTTACCAGTGGGGAAGATGTAATAGGTTTAGCAGGTTTAGGGATTGGTTTTGACGATTTGAGTATTACACAACAAGACGCAGATACTTTAATAACTACGGGAGGAGACGAGTTAGCTAGACTGCTTGGGGTCAATGCTAATGGTTTAAGTGCCGATAACTTTGTTTTTGCTTAAAGTTATGGAATGAAAACAAGAGCGATCTCCTGGAGATCGCTTTTTCTGGTATGATTATCTAGATTGTTAAATCGATAATTCTCTCCAAAATTTTGAGTCCACGTTCTAAAAGATTCAAAAAACCCACTGTATTATTTATGTTTTGAACCTCTCCATTAATGGCTTCAATTCCACTTTTAAAAGCCGACTCATTTTCTTCTAACTTATCAACTAAAACTGAAAGAATATCGATTTCTACTCTTTGGACATACATAGACCATTGTAGACGAAATAGCTTAAACTTTCTTTTTTCTTGTTCATCTTGAAACCGACTTTCAATCCCAGGGGTATATAACTGTGATTGAATCCGACTAATTTCCTTGAGGAATTCTAACCTAGCCTCTATTAATTTGGTTTCAATTTCTGAATTTTCCATGAGATTTACTCTCCTGTTGTAGATGAATTAGTAGCTTTTTTGATGTCTTCAGCAACTTTAATCAGAGATTCAATGTCAGCCAAAAGAGCATTAGCGCGAGCAAGGGTAAATTTGTCTTCTAATAACAATTGAAAGGATTTTTTAAACTCATCTGAAGCTTGAGCAGCATTCTTTAAAGCTTCGACAGAAATAGTCATCGTGCGAATATTGCGCCGTTGCTCTATCCAAGTATCAGGATCACTGATAGGTTCAGGACTAGTATAAAGTGGTAAAGTCGTGTGTATGTACACGCATTCTTGCGATTAACTCTAGCCATTGTTTATCATTTGTTGTGATTTGATTATAAGTTTGAGTATCTAACGTGGGTTCACCAAAATCATCACGAAGTAAAATTTCTGAATTAGCATCGACAAAATAATTGCCAGATGTCACTAATAGACTATCAAGAGCTACAGCGTATTCTTGTCCTGCTGCGGAGAACTTTTGATATTGTTCGAAGGAAGCTCCACAGGCCAGCAGTGAAGTTCCCATGAGAGTAATAATTGATTTTCGTAGGGTAGATTTTATCTTCATCTACATCTTAATGATTGAATTAAATTGCCTAACATTGTAATGGCTCACTTTTTAACAATTCCACTAAACTGGATTAAGAAATGTAAATTAGTTGTCACCCCTTAAGGTGCGCTTTCCAATGGAGAGGGAACCTCGCCTTATGTCGTACTTCTCCCTGCTTCCTTCCTCGCACATTCCCTTGCGCCGTAAAAGGGCGCGGGGTCGCTCTTTTCCCTGATCCCCTGCTTACCTCACAGCAATGCTTATTTTTGTGCAGGTACTTATCCGTTATTGGTTCAAGTCAAAAGAAAACTGGTGACTGTTGTGGGCGTAGATAATATAAACATTAAAATTATTTAGGTAAATAGGCTTATAAATTTTATGTTCTTAACTTTTTTCTTAACTTCCTAAAGTTAGGTTGAATGGTTATTGAAAGACTTATATTATTCATATTGAAGAAACTTTTGTATGTTAAAAGTCAGAAATTAGGGAGATTATCATGATGAAAAGACTTGTCATAGCAGTGTTTTTCTTACTAACAGTAACCTTTAGTTTTTACCAAGTGGAATCTGCTTTAGCTGGTTCTCTTAATTCACAGGGTATTTTACAAGCTAGAGCGAATTTAAAAGGAGACTGCGATTATCCTTTTACTCGTAGATATGACGCAGAAACACTTGCGGCCATCTGTAATGATAAAGAACTGTTAAAAGAAATGTTTCCTAAAGCAAAACCTCAAAAAAATGCTAAAACGTCTAAATTTAAGCGTGTATAGTCATTTAAAATAAGAATGAGACACTAACTGTTACAATAGGCTCTAATAATATCATCGATAGATGTACCCACGGGAGCATATATTCTTGCTCGTTTTAAAGCACTAAAATCATGCTCAATATCATTAAGATCAGGAGAATATTTTGGTAAAAATACTACTTCGTGTCCTGCTTGTTCTACTATTAATCTAATCATAGTTTTTCTATGAATTGGTGCATTATCCATTATCAATACAGATGGTATATAGCATTTCCCACAGTTATGAGGTACAGTAACAGCAATGAGCAAACCAGTT
>NZ_JARVCN010000079.1:0-11516 GCF_038442745.1 Crocosphaera sp. Alani8 | reverse complement strand
GGTTTGATAAATCCCCCTCGTTTATAGTGCGGGGCTTCTCGGCGGTTAGCTAAACTGCTAGTTAAGATTGTCGGGGAGCAGGGAGCAGGGAGTAGGGTATTTATCCTATTTATTAACTACTTTTATTCATCATCTGCAAACATAGTTTGTCTCTTATTATCGATAGGCCAGTCTTCATTCTCTCCGCCAATAATCAACTTTTTAATGACAACTAATTCCTGACTTAATTGAGTTAAAGAATTGATCAAAATATCGAGAGCAATTAAATCACTAGTGCCGAGATCAAACCAACAACGACCCCAGACCCCTTCATATTCAAACTCAGCCATATTATGCATGGGAGCCATCATGATTTCATCGGATACTTTTGTGTTGTAGTCCATATAACTGACTTCTACTCCCATGTCTTGAACCTGGAGGTTTTCGGCATTAAAACCCCCTAGTTTTCCTAAATAAAACCAGGAATTAAATACTTCTTCTAAGTATTGTTTTTCCATTGGAGCAGGAACTGTGTCAAACTCTACCCAAACCCAAACATCAAAGGGATTAAACTCTCTAAATTGGACTTCCATAATACAATCAATTAAGAAGTAAGATCACTATTTCTATTATTAAATTTCCAAAGTGCGCTCGACATCCAATTAGTAATGATATGAGCGGTAATAGGAACCAATAAATTATCGGTCATCAAAGCACTATAACCAAGGGCAAACCCCACCACAGTTGCCCAAACCACATAGGGCCATTGCTGGGAACCACTTAAGTGTAATACCCCAAACACTAAGCTAGATAAAACCAGTGCTAGTAAATCGTACCCTAAAGCTGGCAACATTACCCCACGAAACAACAATTCTTCGCTCAGGCCAGGTAATAAACCCAACCAAATTAAATCAGGCCATACTAAGGGCCTCAAAACCAATAATAGATAAGTATCTGCGCTTCGACGATAAGCCGGCCAAAGGCGATAAACAATACTACTGGCAACAATGATTATACCGGCTAGAGCCACTCCGTATAGTAGTGCTTCGGCGGAGAATTGGATGGTAATTAGGGCAATGGAACCAAAATACTGCCATATTTTAGCTACAATTAGCAGAATTATGGCCGTTACCCCCATTACTACTAAAATTTGGGTACGGGTCAACGGTTCCATGTCAGATGAGTTAGGATTAGTCACAGGCTTCAGAAATAGGGCTAACAATAGGACGTAAAGGTTCGATACTAATGCCAGCTTTATGAGCCACCAAAACACCCAACGCCTCTAAATACGAGTTTACCGTAATGGCCTCCATTCCTAAGTCTTCGGGGGTAACATTGAGGGCTGTTGTATTATCTCTGACAGTAATAATACGGGTTTTGCTTTGGCTCAAACTCAGTATCCCACTACCACCACAAGCTGTGTGAGGAATTACCAAAGCGTCTACTTCGTCGGCCCAAATGCTGTTGGTTTGAGGTTGGGTAATAAACTGGGGTGCGCGGCTTAATCCCACCAACACACAGGGTAAAAAGGTGTAGCCCAATTCTTCTGCAGCCGCCCGAGGGGATATGGTATCATCCACCGGTAGGGGTTCTAAAGCGGGAGCATGGGCGCAGGGAAGGCAAAATTCACGGACAATTAGGTGAGAAATGACCGCTTCTGCACCAGCTAAGGGGTCAACCCCTTGTCCGTGACGATAGTTATCTAAGACCAAACTATCTAATTCGTCGGGAAACCGAGCAACAACGGCGATGGCTTCTGCCTTACTTTTTTTGATTAGTTTGTCGGCTGCCCTGAGTAAACTATCAGGCTTGCCGATGGTTCCCCAACTCGCTCCAGAATGGGCTGTACGCAGTTCTACCTCTAAAGGCGTATCCGTCATTACATAATCTGTTAAAGTCAGTCCTAGGGTGGCTCTAGTGGCATCTGCTGCTTGAATATGACGGGTTCTCAACTCTGGTTCGATACCTCGATCCAAAATCAATCCCACTCGGTTTTGATGGACGGGTTTGAGTCCCCAGTTACCTTGGGCAAAGCGATCTAAACCGTACCCTTCTACATAAAGAATATTGTCTGCAGGCCAGTACAGTTGCGCCCCATTGAGTACGTTAGGGTGGGTTATGAGGCGATCGCAGATTTTTGCCATTGCCTTAGCCACAGGTAAAGCGTCTCCTGCATAACCCCCAATGGCAGCCCCAATGCCTGTAGGGACAATTAGTACGGCCGTATAAGGACGATGAATCATCAGTTATTCGGTTATCAGTTATTTCTCACTGGTAACGATGGCTTCCACCTGGGCAGTTTGTGTTTCTTTATCTACTTTAGTAACAGCCCAGCGTAGGGGTTCCCCTTCTTTTTTGAGATTTTCTTCTACTTCTTTAACAGTGAGAGGGGTTTGCTGAAGATCGATTTCTGCTTCGATGAAATGGGTTGTCATGATTTATTTTCGCCAATGACTTATTAGAAGATAATTATAGCAGTTTCCTGACCTGCACAATAAATAAATTTTTGCTTTTGAGGAATAACTAATAACTGTTAACTGGTAACTGATAACTGTTAACAAAAGGGTTCTAAAACATGAGATAAAATAGTCGCCATTGATTCTAAGCTGTAAGATTTAATACATCTCTCTCTAGCTTGTTTTCCTTTTTCCTGTGCTTCTTCTAAATGATTAAAAATCCAATCTATTTTACTGGCTAATTGTTCAGGGGAACTGGGATCAACTAAGTATTCAGTATCCCCTAAAATTTCAGGAATATCTCCTACTTTGGTTGCTAAAATAGGCTTAGCCATAGCCATTCCATCGGTTAACTTTAGGGGAAATTGGGCTTGTGTAGCTGGTGTATCTTGTTGAGGAACTACCACTAAATGAGCAGTAGAAACGATTTCTGGCATGGATTCTACAGGAGACTTTGGTAGTTGAATTAACCATCTGCCCCATTTTTCTTTGAGTTTTTTATCATAATTATCATAGGGACTTCCTCCAACAATTACTAATTTCAACTCGGGATTATTGAGTTTTTCTAGGGCTATTAAAATATCTTCTACACCTTTATAAGGTCGGGGTGCGCCAGGAAACATGAGAATTTTATAATTTTCTAGATTATATTTTTTACGACTTTTATCAGGGTCATATTTTTGCGGATCAAATAAGTCGGTATCTTTACCATTAGGAACGTAAATACCCCCGAAACGTTTTTGAATAAATTGGGTATGTAAGGTTATTTTATCTGCTGAAGAAACTAGCTTCTCTATCTTTTGTAAGTAGAAGGGGTGATCAGGATGTTGCAAAGGAGCATCACCTTTAAATAAGTCCTCGATGAACTTTTTTACAGTGAAATTATATCGCCAATTATCTCCTCCAAACCAACTCATTTCCCAGTCATCAATATCTACAATTAAAGGACGATGACTTAGGTATTTTTTGAGTAAGGCAATGCCATAGCTACTGGGTTTTAATTTAACAGCATAGAGAATATCCCCGTCAACTTGTGGTAATAATTGTTGCAGGGATCGCCACATTCCCCCAAACTTTGCATAATAAGGACAAGGAATAGAAATTATGGGTAAATCTTCGGGTAATTCTGCTAACCCGTTTTCTTCATAAGCGATGCCGAAAATCTTAACATTATGCCCTAATTTTTGTAAAGCTTGTGTTAATAAAAAAGGTCGAATAGCACCTCCCCAACGCCCTGCACCTTTACTGGATAAATCACTTACAATTAGAGAAATATTCAATTGACGACTAGATTTAGCAATGGTCATAATTTCAACATATTTTTGGATAAAGTATAAGTCCTGCTTTTACTGAGATGAAAGTATTGAATGAGATTTATTTTGATTAATTGTACTCTATTGCAGCTGGTTATTTAACCAACTTAAATAGCTTTGATTTCCGTCTTGAATGGGTAAACTAATAATCTCAGGAACCTCATAGTTATGGATTTCTTGAATTCTTTTTTCTAGGGCTTGATAATTTTCTTGATTACTTTTAATCAAACAGATCCATTCGTCATCTTCGCATAGTTTGCTTTCCCAATGATAATAACTGTTAATGGGTCCCACAATTTGCACACAGCCTGCTAACTTTTCAGTTAACAAAGTTTGAGCAATTTTTTTGGCTTCTTCTTTTTTTGATGTTGTTGTTATGACAACAATAAACGGTGAAGACATAAATTGTATTTTCTACAGTTAGATGTAAGTTAGGTTTTCTGTTTGTATAAAAACCCATCGTTAAAGATAAGGTTTAGGTAATTATAGCAGAATAATAGTTCTCCACTTGGTCATAATAGGTTACAATTTTTTCGTATCTATCGCCAGCCAAATCCTTAGCTTATGCTTGTATCAAAGTCTAAATCAAACCGTTTTTCTCCAGAGAACTTTGCCCAAATATTAATGTATCTTGGTATATTCATTACTTTATTCTGGTTGTTCATTGCTGTATTAGCTCCTATTTTACAAGGAATCGGCTTTCTACAAAATCCCACTGATTTATTAAGTAATGTTCCTGGAGATTCCCCCAGTATTCGTCATTGGTTAGGAACCAATGTTAGAGGATACGATGTATTTTCTCGTACTCTTCTAGGTTCTCAAGCGGCTTTAAAAGTCGTTTTTTTGGCAACTATTTTGTCGATGGCTATAGGAGTTCCTTTAGGACTAATTAGTGGTTACTTGGGAGGAAAAATAGATAAATTTCTTTTATTTTTCATGGATACAATCTATACAATTCCTGGTTTATTATTATCGGTTACTTTGGCTTTTATTTTGGGGCGAGGAATTTTAAATGTGGCAATTGCAGTAAGTATTGCCTATATTCCTCAGTATTATAGGATAGTGCGGAACCATACCACTAGCGTTAAAAATGAGTTATTTATCGAAGCCGCAAAAGCAATGGGAGCAACCCCTACTCGTGTTTTGTCTCGCTATTTATTTTTAAATGTTATTCAAAGTGTTCCTGTGGTCTTTACTTTGAATGCCGCTGATGCTATCTTGGTACTAGGTGGTTTGGGTTTTTTAGGGTTAGGTTTGCCCGAAGAAGTTCCCGAATGGGGTCACGATCTCAAAGAAGCATTACCGGATTTATCTACAGGTATTTGGTGGACAACTCTTTTCCCTGGAATCGCTATGACATCTATGGTGGTAGGGTTATCTTTTATAGGGGAAGGTATTAGTGAAATGTTTAACCCTAATTTACGCAACAAGCGATGAAAGTTAGAGATATTGGGGAGCAAGGACTACTAAAAAAATTGCAACGTTTTTGTCCTGATGATATCATCGGAGATGATGGTGCAGTTTTATCCCTCCATAATCTACAGCAATTAGTTGTTACTACGGACGTTTTGGTAGATGGAGTACATTTCAGCGATACCACTACTCCACCTCATTCTGTTGGTTGGCGTGCGATCGCAGCTAATTTGTCCGATCTCGCAGCTATGGGAGCAAGTCCCATCGGAGTTACAGTCGGACTCGCCTTAACTGGTGATACTTCGGTAGAGTGGGTAGAGCTTATGTACCAAGGGATGAGCGACTTGTTGAAGCGATACGACACACCCATCATTGGAGGAGATATTTGCCGCTCCAAGGTTACTACTATTAGTATCACAGCTTTGGGTCAGACTTACCCTAATCGAGTCATTAAACGCTCTACGGCGCAACCTGGTCAAGTAATCGTAACTACAGGCTATCATGGGATGTCCCGTTCAGGACTAGAATTACTGCTCAACCCCAATGCCGCCAATATTGGGTCAGAGGAACGTTCTAAGTTAATCTATGCTCACCAGTACCCTCAACCTCGTTTGGACATACTGCCTCATCTATGGGAAATCATGGAAACAGATACCATAACAGGGATGGATAGTAGCGACGGTTTGGGGGATGCAGTCTTACAAATGTGTAAACTGAGTGGTTTAGGGGCGCGCATAGATATGGCAACTTTACCATCTGTATCTAAGATATCACAGTGTTTTCATGGAGATCAAGCCCTAAATTGGGTATTATACGGAGGAGAAGATTTTGAATTAGTTTTATGCTTAGCAGAGGAAAAAGGGAAAACTTTAGTTCAAACAATAGGAAAAGAAGCCAGAATTATTGGTAAAATCGTGGAAGAGCAATCAGTTATATTAGTCGATGGAGATCAACAATATCCATTAACCTTAAAGCAAGGTTTTCAGCATTTTTCATAAGAATAATCAGCCCCTAAAAGCATCAATAATTAGGTCAAAAAATGGACTTACTACTTTCAATTCCTCCTAGATCAGTTATTTTATTACGAACAGGAGAACACATAACCTTAGTTTTAACAGCCATGATTGCTGCCACAGGGATTGGGGTTCCTTTAGGGATTATCATGAGTCGTTATCCAAAATTAGCTAACCCTATTTTAATCATTACTAATGCAGTACAAACAATTCCTAGTTTAGCATTATTTGGGTTTCTAATTACTGTCCCTTTCTTTGGAGGAATTGGTAAAAGGCCTGCTATTATTGCTTTGATACTATATGCTTTGTTGCCAATTATTAAGAATACTTATATCGGAATTACTCAGATCAAAAAAGGAGTAAAAGAAGCAGGTGAATCTTTAGGATTAACCCCGATCAAAATACTATTTTTAATTGAACTACCATTAGCTTTAAGAGTAATTTTAGGAGGAATTAGAATTGCGGCTGTTATTTGTGTTGGAATTGCCACTATTGCTGCAGCCATAGGAGGAGGAGGTTTAGGTGAATTTATTTTTAGAGGACTATCCACTGTCGATAATACTATGATTTTAGTGGGTGCAATTCCCTCAGCTATTATTGCTTTATCAGTAGATTGGGGATTGGGTTGGATAGAGAATAACTTAACACAAACAACTGCTAGTAACCAAAGCAATAATAAAAAAATTGTGGCGTTTTTGTTGCTAATTATTTCACTCATATTTGTAGCCTTTAGTTTTATCAATCAATCACAAGGTCAAATTATTATTGGCTCAAAAAACTTTACCGAACAACTTATTCTAGGAGAAATTGTCTCTCAACAAATCGAAAATAATAGTGATTTAAAAGTCGATCGTCGCTTTAATTTGGGAGGAACCTTTATTTGTCATGAAGCAGTTAAAGCAGGGGAAATAGATGGTTATGTCGAATACACAGGAACAGCTTTTACAGCTATTCTAGAACAAAAACCCATTAGTAATCCTAGCCTTGTTTTCCAAGAAGTAAAAACAGTTTATGATCAAGAATTTCAACTGGAAGTTATGGCATCTTTAGGCTTTGAAAATACTTACGCTATTCTAGTTAGAGGAGAAGATGCTAAACGGTATAATCTGGAAACTATTTCCGATGTAGCCAAATATACTCCCGAATGGAAAGCCGGTTTTAGTTACGAATTTTTGTCTAGAGAAGACGGTTATCCTGGACTTTCTAAGACGTATAATCTGCGATTTGCTCAGCAACCAAAAAGCATGGAATTAGGATTAATGTATCGTGCTTTAGAAGAAAAAAATGTGGACTTAGTAGCCGGAAATTCAACAGACGGATTGATTGAGGTTTTAGATTTACAGATGTTAGAAGATAATAAGAACTATTTTCCTCCTTATGAAGCGGTTCCTGTTTTTAATCAAAACACATTAGAAGAACATCCCGAGTTAAGTTCAATAATACAACAATTGTCAGGACAAATATCTTCAGAAGAAATGGGACAGCTAAACTACTTAGTTGATCACGAAAGAGAGTCAGTTACTGAGGTTGTTAAAGATTTTTTAAGTCAAAAAAACTTAATCTAAATCTTCATTCCCATCAACAAACTAAAAATTTGTTATGATTATATTGAAACAATTGATTGATAGAGGAGTTAATAGAAATGAGAAATAAAAGTAAAATTGTTAAAATAGTTTGCCAAATAACCACCATCGCAGTTTCCCTAGTTTCCCTAAGTAGATTTGATCTGGCGATCGCAAATGAAAGTCCCTCAAACTCAACAGAAAATCCACCCAAAAATGACCTAATAGGAACAGAATGGCAATTAATAAGTTGGACAGAAAACCAAGAATTAAGCCAAGAAAATTCTACCTTAATGTTTGCAGAAGATAGACTTTCAGGTAGTGGGAGTTGTAATCGTTATACCGGGGGTTACGCTATTCAGGAAAACGCCATAAAAGTAGGCTTAATCGCTGCAACTCGTAAAGCTTGTCCCGAAGAAATAATGAACCAAGAATTTGTATTTCTGTCTGCCTTAGAAGGAGCAAAACTTCATAACATTAACGCAGAAGGAGAATTACAAATCGCTTATATTAGAGAAAAAGAAATCCGTATAATGACCTTCAAAAATATTAATAATAACAACAAAATAACACAAAAAACTGTTTATATAAGCCCCAAAACTGTCGATTGTATCGGTGTTGCACCTCGAAAATGCTTGCAAATAAAGGAAAAATTAGAGGATAAATGGACATTATTTTATGGAGAAATTGAAGGATTTAACTATGAACCTGGCAATCTTTATCAAGTAAAAATTGTTCAAAAAAAAACTTAAATCCCCCTGCTGATAGTAGTAGTTTTCAATGGTCACTGCTTGAAATTATTAGTAAAAAGCAAGTCGATCCAAGAACAAAAATTTGGTTAGACGAAGAGATAGATAACTGGAATGAAATCGGAAAACAGATTCCTAATGCACCAAAAACTGATGCCGATCTTCCCAGTATCGATAGATGCAAAGAGCAAATAAGAGAGGCGAAAAACCCTAAAGATAGGTCTATTATTAAAGCAGGTTGGGAATTATTTGGTCCTCAACAAACCTATGATCAAACCACTGTCATTACTGCCATGAGTGGGGTAGACGGAATGTGTCGTCCTTTAGGTTATCAAGCATTTGTCTTTGTAGGAGAACAGTTTGCAGGAACTTTATCACCAAAGCCGATGAATTCTCGACAGGATGGCGATATTGCTCGAATTTTCATCAACAGTGCTGATCGCTTATTGGTGGAATATAAACGTTATATTAGTGGTGATCCTTTGTGTTGTCCTTCATCTACAAGCCAAGTATTATTTAATATCGAGCCAAAAGACGCTCAACCTATCCTTGTACCTGCTCAAATAATTTCAGAAGAATAAAAAATGACTTTAAAGATTCCAATACTAACGAAAATGGTTAGTATTATAATTACTAACTTTTAACTCAGTTTTTGTATTATTCAGAAAACATTTCATCGAATACATGACGACGTTTGTAAGGAGACTCAGGAGCTAAATACCCCCACAAAGATTCCCAGTAAAAAAAGGAAACTCCATTAAATCCTTGTTTTCTTACTGTTTCAACTTGTTGTTTAATTTGTTCTATTTTCACAGTATTGTTGAGAGTTCCTGATAGAATACCAACACTAACAGGAATTTTTTGACGAGCTAGTTTAACAGCAGATTGATGTAGTTCTCTATTAAAACTATCTAGATCATTTCTGTATACTTGTATAACCAATTCATCGATTAATCCTTGTTGTACCCAAGTCTTCCAATCTTGTAAATAGTTTTGATAAGAAAAAGCATGGGAATTAGGAGATAAAGAAATTAAGATTTCCGGGTTAACGGTTTTTATTGTTTTGGCTAAATCTGCCATAAACATAGTCAGTTTTTTGGCTCTCCACGCCATCCATTGAGGATTACGGGGATTTTTAGGAGGACTTTTACCTCCATGTTCTTGTTGATATATTCTAATAGTTAAAGGATCATATCCTAGTTCTACAGGTAGTCCAAAATGATCGTCTAATTGCACACCGTCTACTTGATAATTCATAATTACTTCTAACATTAATCCTTTTATTAGTTGCTGTACTTCAGGATGCAAAGGATTTAACCAAACTAACTGACTAGCTTGTTTTTGATAACCATATTTTTGCAAACGCTGAAATAAATTATCTGTATTATTCGTATTTTTTGCTGCTAATTCGTCTTTATATAATGGATTAAGTGAACCCTGTTGGCTATGGGTTAACCAGTCTGGATGCTTTTGTGCTACGAGCGAATTTTTAGGAATCATTAATCCGTATTCAAACCAAGTAATAACATCCATTTCTCGTTGATGACATTCTTTGACAATTACCCTTAAAACATCTGGATTAAATCTTGTCCTATTTAGTAAAGGTTCTTGAGATTTGCCAATCATTTTTTCTGCTAAGGAACTAGGATAAAAAGTATAACCTCGATTCCAAACAACAGGATAAACAGTATTAAAATTGTGATCAGCTAATTCTTTGATGACACGATTGATACTACCCGGGAAAAACAAAACCGCACTAGCAACATTCGTTATCCAAACTCCCCGTCTCTCCTGAAAACTAGGGATATTTACTCCTTTAGTTGATGGCAAAAAAAACAGTTGCGTGGCTAACATAATTAGTATTATGTTAACGGTCAAAAAAATACATACAAAACGATTCTGCCAAGGATATTTCTTGTTATTCATATTACCAATTCCTTGGTTATTAACGTTCTTTCAACTATTAACATCAAAGATAAAATCATTAAATTTGAGGTAAAAAGCTAATAGTCCTAACATTGTAATATTATTAACCCACAAAACAAAAGGGCAAATACTTTCCTAATCTTCCTTTCAACCCTCACATCATACTAAGTACCTGGACAAAAATAAGCATTACTGTGAAGTTAGCAGGTAGCAGGGATAGGAGTGACAACTAATTTACATTTCTTAAGACAGTTAACTATATTTATGTCCGACTACTTACAAGAAAACTTAAAAGGAGCTTATTGAGTGCAAATATATTTTTAATATCAATCAGTTCCTAAATCTTATATCATTATTACTAAATTACTTGATTACTGTATTACTCAAGTTCGTAAGTAAATAGACTTGTTAGATTAGGAAAAAATAATGATTAACGAAGAAGAATTTAAGGGACACAAACCTATCTCTTTTTGGAATCGACATTTAGGGGTTAATTTCAAAGATATATTCAAATCATTAAGTAAAGCAGTCATCAATGGAATCGTAGGGAAATGGGATTTTGTTGCCAAAGAACTTGTTGATGTTGGTGCTGCCATTCATCTCAAAGAGAGAACAGTAGAAGAAGTTGTTTGGTTACTCGTCTATCGCTCTCTTAATCAAGCCATATTTAGTCTAATCAAAGATAGTCAAAACCTATTAGATAATAGAGACTTATTCGATAGTCAAGACTTAGATATTTTTGATGAAAATATTGAGAGTGATGAAAGCAATAAAAGATTAGATAAACTATTAGAAAAGCTTGACCTTGAAAAAACATTAGAGCAACAAGAAATTTCTATCAAACAAAACTTTTTTTCTTATCCTAAGCAACTTGAAATTCTCAACTTATTGCAACCTGTATTAATTAAATGGTTGAAAAACTTTGTAGAAAAATCTGAACAAGGCTCAAAACAGGCAGAAGTTATTGCTTCTCGTCTTCCAACCTATTTTGTCTTTGCTCTCAATAAAGAATGGCGTAAAAATAGACAAGAAGCTTCTCAAAAAGTCTGGTGGGACTCGCCGAAAGTTAGGGGACAAAGATGAAAATAAAGTTTCGAGTTCGCCC
>NZ_JARVCN010000078.1:0-11528 GCF_038442745.1 Crocosphaera sp. Alani8 | reverse complement strand
GTTTTATGAACATGGCTTGGAACTTTGCCTCGTCAGGTGCAAGATATGAGTTAAAGGTGCAATTGTCACTCTCGATGCCATGGGAACTCAAATAGATATTGCTCGACAAATTAAAGAAGCGCAAGGAGATTATGTTTTAGCACTTAAAAGTAATCAAGGAAAGCTTTATACTCAAGTTAAAGATTGGTTTGAGCAAGCCATAGAGAAAAACTGGAACTCCGTTGAGTATAGCTATGATGATACTATGGAAGGGGGACACCATCGTGTTGAGAGCCGACAAGTGTGGGCTGTAGCTATCGCCGAACTACCAGCATTACACAGACAAAGACAGTGGCGTGGTTTAACAACAGTGGTTCGAGTTTGTAGCACTCGTTATTTATGGAATAAACCCTCTTTTATGACTATCGGGCATAGATATACTTTTGTGGGGGTTTCAGGTATTCACTATTTCGTTTGGATTGACCATGATTTCGTGGTTGCTACCCCAAAGTTATAAAAGAGGGATCAATCCCTCGAAAGCCCATGCCATTCAAATACATTTTCAAACAGACTTTTCTGACTTGAGGATGATACCCTTTTTGTTCATAAGACTCACGAAAGATACGACCACAATCTTTACATTTCCATCGTTGTTTACCATTTTGATGACCATTCTTTTTGACGTTGCAAGAATTACATTGGGGACAATTCATCTTAGTTGATCTACTTTTTGCTGCTTTTTACTTTTTAACATAGCAACTTTAAATTCAGCAACGCCGGAATCACTACCCTAGTTTTTTTTAAGTTCATAGTGAATAAACAAGGCCAGAGCAACGATTAAAGGAATAAAATAATAAATGATTCTATAGGCAATTAAAGCCCCTAATATATTGGAAGCAGACAAGGAGGGGGGACGCAAGACTAAAATAACCGTTTCAAAAACTCCTAATCCGCCGGGGACGGTACTAATTAATCCTGCTGTTAACGCTAAAATGTAAATACCAAAAAACCCTGGATAAGACCAACCTGTTTCCAAAGGGAGTAATAAATACAATACGCTACAAGCTAAACCCCAATCTAGACAAGAAACAGCAATTAATTGTAAAGAAATTTGAGGAGACGGGAACTGAATAGATTCTGAGCCAATCTGTAAAGGACGTTTCCAACAATAACCAATGACAAAATAAATAAGCACGAAGGATAGAAAGATTAAGCCTAAAGGATGAACCGAATTAAACGGTAATTGAAGGACAGCCGGTAAGGTGAGCGGATCAATGATAAAAACAAATCCCCCCACTGCAAATAATCCTAACCAAAAAGTTAAATGGGTAAACAGAATTAGATGAGCAATTTTACTATTTGAAACTCCCCAACTATAATAAAAACGGTAACGAATAGCTGTTCCTGAAAAGGCAGTAAATCCAATAGTATTACCGACAGCATAACTAATAAAAGCAGTGGTAGCAATTTTAGTAGGAGCTAAAGCTTGTTTAATATATTGAAAGCCTAATAAATCATAACCTGTCATCACTAAATAGCCAAGTGCTGTTAAAGTAATCGCACTAAGTTTATGCAATTGAGGAATGCTTTGTAAGTATTGCCAGATATCCTGCCAACTATAATTTTTGAGTTCATGAATGATAGTTTTGAAGGAAAGTATCAATAAAAATAACATCAAAACAATCGGCATAAATTGAGAGAGACGACGAATAAGAGGAGATTGTAGCATTGGATTTCCCCCTTAATCTTTTCTCAACTGAGTCTCTGAGAGCTTTTGATTTTCCCGAATTGGTTCAGAAGGATTTAGATGAAGAAATTTAGCTACCCAGCTAGCTGTTAGTCCTTGAAGAAAAACCGTTAAAAAAACCGTTAAAAAGACTAAAGCCTTGAGCGCTTCTCCACCATTAATATCTTGTTTGGTTAAAGAAATAGCGAATAAAGAAACCATGGAAACAGCAATAATTCCTTTGGGAGCTACCCATGAGATAAATAATTGTGAACGCCAATCAAAACCCTGATTCCAAGTACAGATAAAAACATTAAGAGGACGAATTAAAAACATTAAACAAGAGACTGTCAGGACAGACCCCCAACCCAAAGCAAAAAGACTGGCAATTGATAAGTTAGCAGCTAACAGCACAAACAAAATTGAGTTGGATAAAATACTTAACTGTGTATTAAATTGACGCACCAAAACCTCATCAGGCATCGGTGAAGTACCTAACACAATTCCAGCTACGACTACTGTAACCAACCCAGACTCATTATCTAATATTTGAGCTAAACTAAATAAAAGCCAAATAACAGCTAGGATTATTAAAGTCTTCAACTCCTTAGAGAGTTTAGTTAGTTGTTGAAGAACCCAGCTAATGAATAAACCCCCTAAAACACCAATAGCTGACCCAAGGAACAATCTTAGCAGTACACCTTCTGCAATCATTAATAGTTCAATATCTCTATTGAGAACCACATGAAGAATAACAATAGCAAGAATTGCCCCGAGAGGATCAATTAAAACCCCTTCTCCTTCTAAAAGGGTAGCAGTTCGTTGTTCAATTTCAAGATTCTTCAGGAGTGGATTAATAACAGTTGGACCTGTTACCACCACTAGGGAACTATAGAGCCACGCTAAAGGCCAAGGAAATTGTCCAAACCAGTGAGCGGCAATAGCTCCTCCCCATGAAGTAATGATGATTCCGATAGTGACAAGATTACGCAGACTACCTGATACTTCTTTTAACTGGGTTATGGAAAGACTGAGTCCCCCTTCAAATAAAATTAAAGCCACTGAAAGTGAAACAATGACCTCGATAGAGTCTCCTAATAAATTTGGTTCAATTAAACCTAATCCATCTTGCCCTAAAACAATTCCTAATAAGAGTAAAACAATAATGCTTGGTAACTTGAGATAACTTGCTAAGACTTGAGCAGTAATCCCAGCCGCAACAATTTCACTAATTAGAAGAGTAAGTTTTAACGATGCTTCCATACTTCATGTTACTCCTAGTAACTTATTTGAACGTAAGTCTTTCATTAATGAATAATTGTTAATTATTCATTAATCATTGGTAACGAATGTCTAAAAACAGCTTTCCTTCTCCTTCTTTTAAGGTTGAACAATACTGTGGGAACCTGTTTTAAAAAAGTCGCTGTGCAATTTTTGCCTCCGCTTTCGCTAAGTGGTGGCCAATGCAATAATGAGCTCTATTGCCAAAAGCTAAGTGATGTTCATTGACTCTTTCGATGTTAAATTGGTCAGTCTCAGAGAAATGATTGTGATCATGGTTGGCTGACCCAATCACTAAATACAGTAGTTGTCCTTTGGTGATTTTCTTCCCTCCGATTTCAAGTTCTTCAACTGCAATGCGTGTTTTGGATCGTAGAAAGTAATCCTCAAATATTATTCATCAATTTGTTCCCCTTTGTCCCGTCTTAAGTTAGTAGCCTTAAAACTTATGAATTTGGGGGGCGATCGCTTGCCTCAAACTAACTTTGCGATCTACTGAGTTTACCTTTTCAAACGAGCCCAGATTTTTTGATAACGACGACCTAATCCGATAGTCCCATGATTAAAAAAGTCATACACGGCTATTTTCGAGCGATCAATAATTAAAAGCCAAATGAAACAATATCCCCAATTAAAAGCAGCCCAACCAAAACCAATGGGTTGAATTAGTCCAAAAAAGCCAAAAATAGACAAACAAGTAGAAATCAGAACAGATATGGCTGTAGAAATGGCTAGAGGTTTAGCTGGAGGCATTGACCAAAATGGACCTTTCACCCGCACACTATAAAGAGTCATCATCCCCAATAGAGCAATATTCATAAAAATAAGGGTTTGTAAAGGAGTTGTTCCGTCTGGATGCAATTTAATGGCTTCTTCAAAGGCTTTGATATGATCCCGTCCGATATAGTAGAGTAAAAAAGTTGCTGCCACATTAATCACTCCTAATACTCCTGCAATGGTTAAAATTTGTGGCATATTCCATTGTTGGGGCCGTTTTGCAATGCGGGTATTATCAAAAGCAATGGTCATGATTGCCCCATCATTTAACAAAGCCAAAAAGACGATCATGATGGCAGTTAAGGGATAGGAATCAAAAAAGAGAATGGCTAAGGTGGTAAACAGCAGAATTTGAATGGTTGCGGTGATGCGGTACAAGGTATAACTGGTCATGCGGGCAAAAATTTGGCGACTCAGTTGAATGGCATCGACGATCACTGATAATCCAGGGGTTAATAAGACAATATCAGCCGCCGCCCTTGCGGCATCCGTTGCCCCCGAAACAGCAATACCTGCATCAGCTTTTTTCAGGGCAGGGGCATCATTGACCCCATCTCCCGTCATGCCCACAATATAACCATGTTTTTGCAAAACATCGACGATATGGTATTTATCTTCAGGAAAAACTTGCCCAAACCCATCTGCATAAATAATCTCTTCATCCAAGGTTCCTAAGCGACTGGCAGGAGTTTCTCGGAAAATTTTGGCATCGAGAACATCTTGTCCAAGTCCCAATTGATGAGAGGTTTCTTTGGCAATTAATACCTGATCTCCTGTAACCATTTTTACAGGAACCCCTAATTTCCTTGCCTCTTTAATGGTTAATTGAGAATCGGAACGCGGGGGGTCAAAAAGGGAAAGAACCCCTAAAAATTGCCATTGTCCCTTCTCATCAGTACGGGCGACTCCTAACGCCCGATAACCCCGTTTGGCGTAGTCTTCAATGACTTGATTTACTTCTGTTTCGATGTCTGTTTTATTGGGGGCAAGGTCTAAAATGACTTGAGGCGCACCTTTACTGGTTTTGAAAGTTTTGCCATCAGTTCCTTGTAAATTAGCTTCTGTCCGTTTACTGACGGGATCAAAGGGGGTAAAGTGTTTAACTTTATAGGTTTGCAGTTGGTCAGGGTTTTCAAGTCCAGCCATAATGGTACTATCAATGGGGTCCGCATCTTGAGTTTGGGAGGCTAAGGCAGCTACTAAGATCATCTCATCCGCAGATACGCCTGGCATTGTAAAGGGATCACCCAAGGTTAATTGGTTAAGCGTCAGAG
Source organism: Crocosphaera sp. Alani8 (assembly GCF_038442745.1). NCBI lineage: Bacteria > Bacillati > Cyanobacteriota > Cyanophyceae > Chroococcales > Aphanothecaceae > Crocosphaera > Crocosphaera sp. Alani8. The sequence goes on along the minus strand of NZ_JARVCN010000078.1, from coordinate 6,491 downwards.
TTCCGGTCTTATCCGAACATAACATATTCATCCCCGATAGTTCTTCAATGGAAGATAAACGGGTAACTACCGCATTCTTTTTCGCTAAATTTTGCGCTCCAACGGACATAGCAACAGATAAAACTGTTGGCATAGCCACAGGAATAGAAGCAACTGTTAAAACTAAGCAGAATTTGAGTAAGCGAATTACATCTATTTCGCTACTGAATAACCGTTCGAGAACAATAATCGTAATTAAAATAGCTGCAATAATAATTAAAAAATTGCCAATTTTTAGCACAGCTTTTTGAAAGTGACTGACGGTTTCCGTTTGGGCAACTAATTTAGCGGTCCTGCCAAAAAAGGTATTTACCCCTGTCCCATTTACCACCATTTCTGCTTGTCCTTTTTTGACCACAGATCCCGAATAAACTTGTTCTCCTGTTCCTCTGTTAACCGGTAAAGATTCTCCTGTTAAAGCAGCTTGATCGATTTTAACGGGGTCGCAGTCTAATAATTTACCATCGGCGGGTAAAACATCCCCAATTTTTAAACGAATAATGTCCCCAGGCACTAATTCCTTAGCAGGAACAGCTATCCATTGACCATCTCGTTTTGCAGTTGCATTAAGAGCTAATTGAGCTTTAAGGGCTTCAACCGCATCCCCTGCGGATTTTTCTTCAAAAAAGCCAATTAACCCATTTCCCAATAATAAAATAAAGATAATAATAAAATCTGCCCAGTCTCCCACGGCTGCTGAAAAAATAACAGCAATTTCAATTAACCAAGGAATGGGACCCCAAAAATAAGATAAGAACTTTAATAAGGGATTAACTTTTTGTTGAGCTAATTCGTTATATCCATATTCAGAAAGGCGATCTTTTGCCTGTTGTTGAGTTAACCCATTGATTGATGTTTGCAGTTTTTGGATGAGTTGCTCCAAAGGCAGATCGGCTAAGTTATTTTTTTCATCAGTAGAAGAAGTAGGCGGATTATTCATAAATCATTGATTCCTGGTGTCAATTTTAAAATTAGGTTATGTGACAAAAATTTATGTTTGAGTCTCTGTAATGGTAACAGGCGATTCATACCGAAAGTCAAAACACGCTGTTCAAATTAAGAAAGTTGACTAACCCTTATTGTTTATTGTCCGTGGAGAAAGAAAGCTAGCTGCTAAAATTCCACCAATCAAGCCAAACAGATGAGCTTGCCAAGAAACATTTGGCGCAGAAGGTAACGCCTGCCATATGAGGGAGCCATAGAAAAAACCAACCCCTAAAGAAATGGCGATAGAGAGAATTTTTCGTTTAAAGAAACCATCTAAAAGCAAAAACCCTAGATAACCAAAGATTACCCCCGAAGCTCCCACTGTGACTGAGTCTATGGGACTAATCAACCACACTCCCAAGCCACTAATAAGCATTGAGATAATAGTAACTAGCCAAAACTCTTTGACACTTCGTAGAACAATCAAGCCACCAAAAAGGAGAAAAGGTGGTGTATTTGCCATAAGATGAGTCCAGGAACCATGAAGAAAAGGAGCTAAGACAATTCCCACTAACCATCTGGGGTTTTGGGGATGAATGCCATAAGCGTCAAGCTGTAATCCTGGCAACGACCAATTGAGAGTTTCTAATACCCACATAATTCCAACCAAGATTCCCAAACTGAAAAAAGCTTCTCTGAAGTGTTGGCTAATATTTTTCGGAGGTTGAGTCATTTTTTGCTCCATTTCTCATTATCATTCCCTAAAATGTAGCAATTAATATTCTGACAAGAAGGATCTTAAGTCGTCTAGTTGAGTAACTCACCGTTCGCTCATTTTTCCAAGTGAGGTTCGGCCAAACAGGGAAAAAGGCGGCGAAGTTCAAATAAGGGTAACACTTTTGCCAGGCGTTGCTGAATTTAATATCTCTTCGATTTAAGCCGAGATCTCCAGATCCATAATGAGATTATTCAGGAATTTTTGCTCAGTAATTCCTAAGCCCTAATCTCCAATCCCCGAAAAGAAATTTTGGCTACCCCCTTGACAAATCATCATGACTGAACAACGCCCTGCTAACTTGCGGGTTGTATTTGCTGATTAACCTGGTTGTTAGATAATCCATGATAATGGCTGAGGAATTAAGCAATTGGAAGAGAAAATCTAAAAATAGAACCCTGACCGAGTTTGCTTTCTACTTGGATTTGGCCTCCTTGCAGTTCAACTAATCGTTTGGTAATGGCTAGACCAATACCAGTTCCTTTCTTGTGCTTTTTGCGAGACTGAGGCGATCGCCAAAATCGCTCAAAGACTAAGGGAACCTCATTAGGGGCCATCCCACATCCCGTATCTTCAACAGAAATCCAAACTTCTTTGGGATTAGTCCAGACTCGAAGTTTAATGCTTCCTTGTGATGTATGACGGATAGCATTGCTTAATAAGTTAACAAGAATTTGTTCCGTGCGATCGCGATCAGCTAGAACTGCCGGTAAATGAGGCGGATAATCCAACTCAAGCGTGGGACCCTCATCAAGCAATTGAGAAGAAAATCGCCCAACCAAATCCCCAATTAAGGGACGTAAGTCCAAGGGATGAAAATTGAAAGATAGATGTCCACTTTCAGCTTTAGACAACTCTTGTAAATCATTGACTAAGCGTTCTAAGCGCCGAGTTTCTCGTAACATCATTTCACCAGTTTTGAGAGAAAGGGAACTTTGAGAGTTTAAAGCATCTTCTAAATGGCATCGTAAAATGGTCAGAGGAGTCCGCAACTCATGAGTTAAATCACCAATCAAATCTCGCCTTCGCTGTTCTACATCTTCCAAAGTTAGAGCTAAACGGTTAAAACTCGTTCCTAACTGAGCAAGTTCAGCAATGTTACTACTAGGAACTCGCTCAGCAAAATCCCCCGACGCAAATTGACGGGAAATACGCTCCATTTTTACTAGAGGTCGCACAATACGCTGGGATATACGACCACTTAAAACGATCGTAGCCCCAACTCCCACGAATAAAGCCCAAAAGGTACTACTATTCCAAGCTTTCTGGAAGCTCTCAAAAACGATTAATTCCGTTTCTTGAATGAGTACGCCAGCATCTTCTAGGGTATCAAGATGGAGCGAAAAAAGATGATGAGAAGCCACTTTACTAATGACAATAAAACTGATTAAACCTACTACCATCACTATCAAGTGGGATCTAATTAAGTGAACTCGTAATCGGGCTTTTGTCATGGCTATTTTTCCTTTACTGAGTGGAAATTTAGGAGTCTTCAAATTTATAGCCTACTCCAACAACGGTTTTAATAAAGTTAGGCTGAGTTGCTTTCGGTTCAACCTTCTTGCGTAAACGAGCAATATGGGTATCCACTACCCGTTCATCCCCATAAAAATCTTCTCCCCAAAGTTTATCAATCAGTTGGGTGCGACTCCAAACTCGGCCGGGATGACTTAAAAAAGTAGCCAGAAGATCGAATTCAATGGCAGTTAAGTCTAGCATTTCTGTCTGAGATTCAAGATGACGTTGAGCCTCATGTTTATTGAGATCGATGGAAAAGTGTTCAGTCTGATAAATCTGGGCGCGTTCTTCTTCTCGTAAGGTGCGCCGTAAGAGTGCGCGAATCCTTGCTACTAAGACCATCGGACTAAAGGGTTTGACTACATAATCATCAGCACCTGTTGAGAGGCCAACAATGCGATCAATATCTTCTCCTTTCGCAGTTAACATGAGGATATAAGGGTCTGGAGATTGGTTGAGTTTGCGGATTCGGGTACAGACTTCTAAACCATCCATCTCAGGCAAATCCCAGTCTAAAAGAACTAAGATCGGTTTTAGTTGTTGACAGTAACGAATAGCACTGACTCCATCGTAACAAGTGTGACAATTAAATCCTTCTTTTTCTAAAAGCTTTTGGGTAAAATGGGCAATTTCCATTTCATCTTCAACAATGAGAACTGTTTGTTTCATTTGCGTACTCCTAAACTTGTCAACAGGGAAGTTTTGTTCAACCAAACTCAACGTTACAGCAATTTTCAATTAAGTGGAACAACTTAAATTTTACTCCTGCACCAAAGTCTCCTGTCTCAAAATCAGAAAAGCGCTATTACATTGTGACGTGAGTGAAAAGAAAATGACATAAGTGAGGATTACTTTTAAAGAAGAAAGAAAACAAAAGAGGAAAAAACAAATGAAAAGCCAAACTAGACAGTCGGTATGGAATCAGATAATCAATGGTTGTCAAAGCTGGATGGGAAGTTTATCAGAGGGGGGATTAAAACAAGAGTTGTTGACGTTAGTACATGGAAATATCGCTACTGCTAACAGATTAATCAATGGCGAAAAAAGACAACATCCTAATCACACAGAAAAATGGTACTTAGAAAAAGTCATTTATGACTTGCAAAGAGGCCGTTAATTGCCCCTTCTACTCAAGACTTTATTCTCATCTGAATAAGTCTGAACTTGAAATTAGCTCAATACGATGAATTTCACTATCACCCTCAACATCAAATAAGGTCACAACAGTCATGAAAACTCAACTTGAAAACCGTCCAATTAAATTAGGATCAAATGCTCTTTTGTCAAATCGTCATGTTAGTCGTGAAGTCTTGGCTTTTGGTTATCCTCAAGAGACGGAAGGAAAAATCTTAGAGTTAGTACGCTACACCATTCAATCAGGGGTAATTCTTCCACCCCATAGCCATCCAGGAATGCAAATAGAACAAATTGAACTGGGGGTACTAACTTATACGGTAATTGAAGGAACAGCTAAAATTATACGAGCTAATCAACAGACTCAATTACTACAAGCAGGGGAAACAACTTATCTCTATAGAGGTGATTCCCTAACAGAACCGGCAGGAATGGTTCATTACGCCAAAAATGAAACTAATAGTCCCATTATCCTTTATTCGAGTTCTCTATTTGAGGTTAATCAACCCAAAGTGATAACCACTGTATCTCCTTGTGTTCCAACAACTTGTGGGATGAAATCATTAAATTATTCCTAGTCCATAGTGATTACTTTCATCTAGTTCATGAGTTTGACAATTAAGCTTTATTTCTTGGCAATGTAAGAATTTAGGTTGGAAGTAACTGATAAAAGAGGATACAATAATGACAACGAATCTATTCAATGACGGATCAAGCAACTTCCAAAACAAGCCTGATGAATGTTTAATTTCCGATGTATCTGATGTCATTCAAAAAGAAAATAAGGAGATTTTTGGGTTAACTATCATGGCACTTAGTTTCTCAATGATGATTCTTCTGTTGTTCGCTTAAATACAGTATCTTTAAAGACTTTTGAAGGAGAAAAGTAATGAATAAAAATTTGCTCTGGCAATTAGGGGTATTTGTTCTAGTGTTGCTAGCTTTAAACGTTTTTTTTCAAATGCATATTTCAATTCTTGGTAGCTTGCTATTAACAGTAATTCTTTCATTTGTTTTTAATTTTATTCAAACGCGCCGTTGAAAGAATAAACTTAATTTAAGAGCCAATTACAGGAGGTAAATTATGAGTGATTTAATTGTCGTAGGATTTGACAACGAACTTAAAGCAGATGAAGTGCTGTATAAGTTAGAAGAAATGCAAAAAGAGCATTTAGTGGATCTAGAAGATGCAGTTGTAGTTATCAAAAATCAAAAAGGGAAAGTCAAAGTTAAACAAACTTATGACTTAGTATCAGCAGGTGCACTGAGTGGAGGGATGTGGGGTTCACTCATCGGACTTTTATTTTTACATCCGCTGTTAGGGGTCGCTGCAGGGATCGCCACTGGAGCTTTGGGAGGTATCTTAACAGATATCGGGATTGACGATGAATTTATCAAAAATCTCGCTCAAACCTTAGAACCAGGGTCATCTGCTTTATTTCTCTTAGTACAAAAAGCAACTCCTGATAAGGTTTTAGATGAACTACGTCCTTTGGAAGGGAAAGTGCTACAAACATCACTATCAAAATCAGATGAGGCAAGTTTAAAGGCTGCTTTAGAAAAAGCTCAAGTAGAAGCATAGCCTTTGGTTTTTAAACGAAAAGATGATAGTAATTTGATTTTTATCCACCTGTAAATTTTCCGTTGCTGGATTCATAGAGTCTGTATAAATAAGGAGCGATCGCTATACAGACTCAGCAACAATCGGTGGTGATCATAGTAAGTACCTAAACAAAATTAATTGCATATTCTCCACCAAAATTATCCAGCACTTTTCTTAAATAATTGAGTAAATTTTTCGGCGTTGCTGAATTTAAAGTTGCTATGTTAAAAAGTAAAAAGCAGCAAAAAGTAGATCAACTAAGATGAATTGTCCCCAATGTAATTCTTGCAACGTCAAAAAGAATGGTCATCAAAATGGTAAACAACGATGGAAATGTAAAGATTGTGGTCGTATCTTTCGTGAGTCTTATGAACAAAAAGGGTATCATCCTCAAGTCAGAAAAGTCTGTTTGAAAATGTATTTGAATGGCATGGCAGGACAATCAGGGTAATTGCATTTGAATCGAGTTCTCCCAAGAAGATTAATTAAGCCAAA
>NZ_JARVCN010000077.1:0-39427 GCF_038442745.1 Crocosphaera sp. Alani8 | reverse complement strand
TGTTTGGCCTAAGTTTTCGCAGCGAGTGACCCCTGGCTTTTTGAGAAGATACAATACATTGGGTTCTTATAATTTTGATAATAAGTTAGTTTCTCCTTTTACTGCACACCCAAAAGTTGATCCTGTGACGGGAGAAATGATGTTTTTTGGCTATTCTTTTCTCCAACCACCCTATTTACAATACAGTATTGTTTCCTCACAGGGACAATTAATAAAAACAGTCCCTATTGACTTACCTGTTGGGGTAATGATGCACGATTTTGCTATCACAGAAAACTATACAATTTTTCTCGATCTCCCTTTAACATTCCGTCCCGAAAGGATGCACAAAGGAGAACCTCCCTTAAAGTTTGAAAATTATACCCCGTCACGTTTTGGAATCCTTCCTAGACACGGAAATAATGAAGAAATACGCTGGTTTGAAAGTGATTCTTGTTATATTTTTCATACTCTAAATGCTTATGAAGAAGGTGAAGAAATTATTTTAATCGCTTGTCGAATGAATGCAACAACAATATTAGGAGAAGCAAACAAAGATATTAAAGATTCAGATATCCCTCATCTCCATCAGTGGCGTTTTAATCTGAAAACAGGAAAAGTTAAGGAGCAAGCTTTGTGTAATATTCCTTCAGAATTTCCCCGTATTAACGAACAATATACAGGGAGAAAAACCCGTTATGGTTATTCTGGAAAAATGGCAGCATCTTCTGAACCAAAATTTGACGGTATTATTAAACACGATTTTGAAAAAGGTGACTTGGAAATACATCATTTTGGTTCCCATCGATACGGTGGCGAACCAATTTTTGCACCTAACCCCAATGGGGACAGTGATGATGAAGGATGGGTACTAATTTTTGTCCATGATGAAGCGTCTAATAAGTCAGAATTAGTGATTATTGATGCTCAAGACTTTACTGCTTCTCCTGTAGCCAAAATCCAAATTCCTCAACGAGTTCCCTACGGGTTTCATGGGATGTGGTTAAGGTACATTTAAAGACACATTTGTAATTTACAGAAGGAAGTATTTTGGCGGGGAAATTAACAGAATTTATAAATTGTGTTAATTTTCTATAAATTTAGTTTAAACAGTAAAAAATCTCTATATTTTAGTCTTATAAATAAATTAGTGTGTTAAGGGATAGCTCTTAGAAGCCTTAACTTTTGTTTCGAGATTATTGAAGTTCAAAATAGAAGGATTGATTTATTATGGCAGATACTCCCATACTATTTGACCAACCGTTTCCAGAGGTACAAGTTCGCGCACCTTACAAAAAATACTCCAACAAAATCATGGGAAGTGTTTTCGTGACAGCAGGTTTTATGGAACCTCATGGTCATGGTTTTAAAGGCACTTCTAGAAAGGCCATTCGTAGAGATGGATCAATGATCACTGTTAGTCCAGGCAATTATAATATCGGCTTCGATTATTCAAAAGGGTTTGGTACGAAAGTTATTTCTATGTATTCAGGGATCGTGACCAAAGCAGGCCGATAAGGAAGTTATGGTCATCGTATTCATATTAAATTGGATACACCCTTTGTTTATAAGGGTCAAGTATATACTTGTTACCAAGCTTATGCTCATTGTTCAAAATTGCTAAAAACAGTAGGACAAAGAGTTACTCAAGGAGAAGATATTGGCATTGAAGCAGGTCATGGTTCTAGGGGACCTCGAGATTATGGATCCCATGTTGATCTTGATACCTATTGCTTCATAAAAGGGCAGAAAATTCATCTTAATTTTGAACTCTTAGCAGGGAGTTTAGATCCTGACGATTTCATCGAAACAATTGAAATGATGAAAGTGGGTTCTCGCGGATTAGATGTCCGTTGGCTGCAACAAAAATTGAACATTACTGCTGATGGAAAATTTGGTAATCAGACCAAACAAGCAGTAGAGAATTATCAGCGTAATCAAAGAGACTTATTAGTGGATGGAATTGCCGGTTCTAATACCTGCAAAAAGCTAGGGTTATTCGGTTACGCCATTTATGCTAGAGGAGTCACCCTTATCAAAACTCAACCCATTGAGGAAGATGAGATTACTGATCCCCAGAGAAAGTTTCAGTTTGTCCCAAAATCTGATGAAGAACCGTTGTTAGCTAATTGGGTTGAAGATGAGGGCAATCATTGGAAGTTTGAATTAAAAACCCCCAGAAACGGATTATTTAACTGGTATGCCTTTAAAGCACACGTAGAGATTGTTCAAGGTTATGAGGAGGATAATGATGATCTTGGCGATCTTGATCAACCCTTTATTGAGGAAGAAAATAAAGCTAGTGGGCAATTGACTCGGTGGGAAAAAGCGTTAAAGGATTGTCCCACTGAAGGGTGTAAAAAGGCAACATCAGATCCCGAAAACATTTCACCCCCAGGAGTTGCTGCCAGTCATGAAATTGCTCGACGGGATATGAAACATCTCACCCCAGAAAGGCTAAGTTCCCTGAAAAAAGCGAGTCAAAAACTTGATGTTCCTGTAGCGATCGCTGCCGCCCTTGCTAGTCGTGAAAGCCACTTAGGGGGAGTTTTGGGTATGTTTGGGAACAATCCTGGTTGGGGAGATAATAATCATGGTTGGGGTATTTTACAGGTTGATCGTCGTCATCATAACCTTGTGGGATTAAACGATCCCTATTCTCAAGCCCATGTTGAACAGGCTTTGGGTATTTTTAGTCGTTACCGCGATCAAGTAAAAAATAACCATTCTGGTTGGTCTGATGAGAATGTTCTCAAAGGTGCTTGCGTAGCTTACAATTCTGGGGTATCTAATGTTGTGACCATTGCAGGTATGAATCGGGGAACAACACATAATGACTATGGAGATGATGTCATTGCTCGCGCTCAGTTCTATCTGGAAAAGTTAGAATAATCGATTTAGATAAGTAGTCTGACATAAATAAACACCACTGTGTTAAAAAATATTAACCAGTCTAAGACCTTTATCTGTTTCCTGTTCCCTTCCCTGACAATTGACTTTAAATATGTCTGACTACTTATTCTTTACTTTTCATTTTATAATCCGTAATACTATAGTTTTTTTGATCGAGTAAACCCCATTACTTTTTCTTTTTCAGAAGTCCTAACTCCAAACTCAGGTCGACCTCTACAAAGTCCGTATCTTTAGTCCAATAGACCAATCATGGAAAATACGCATGAAAATTATGATTTTTAGTAAAGATAAAGATAATCTTATATTTATTAAGACAAAATCAGGTTAACCTAGAAATAGAAAGCAAAGCAGGACGGGGTTATTATGGGTCTAACCAATGTTATCAAAGTCTTATTGATTGAAGATAACATGGCAGAAGCGAGATTATTGCAAGAAGTGCTGAAAGGTGCAACCAAGCAAGAATTTGGTCTATTTCACGAAAAACGTTTAAAAAATGCTCTCAATACTCTAGAAAGTCAAAGATTTGACGTAGTATTATTGGATTTAACTTTACCAGATAGTCAAGGATTAAATTCTTTATTACCTATTATTAGTAAAAACTCTCACATTCCTATTGTGGTTTTAACCAATATGAATGATGAGGATTTGGCTTTAGAAGCAGTTAGAAAAGGTGCGCAAGATTATCTGGTTAAACGCCATATTACTCTTGATATCTTAGTTCGCTCTATTTGTTATGCGATCGAACGTAAACAGATGGAAGAAAAATTAAGAGAAGCTAACCAAACCTTAGAGAGAAGGGTAGAAGAAAGGACAATTCAATTATTAAAAGCTCAAGAATTAAATCAATTAAAATCTGAGTTCGTTTCGATGCTTTCCCATGATTTTCGTAATCCTCTCAACACTATTTTATTATCAACAGGATTATTAGAAGATAACTATGACCAATTAACAAGAGAGCAACAATTATCTTATTTTCAGATGATTCGCAATGCTGTTCATGACATGAATCAGTTATTAAGTGAGGTGTTACTATTAGGAAAAGCAGATTCAGGTAAGTTACAAACTAATTTTTGTGAACTAAATTTGAAAATATTTTGCCAACAAATTATTCATTCTTTACACCTTTCTTTTGAAAACAATAATCAAATTGTTCTGAACTTTGAAGGAGATTTTAAAAATGAAGTGGGTTTATGGGATGAAAAATTATTATGGCACATTTTAAATAATTTGTTGAGTAATGCTCTTAAATATTCCCCTCAAGGCGGTCAAGTTTTTGTTAATATTACGGGGGAGGAAAAGTCAGTTGTTTTTTCTATTCGAGATCAAGGAATAGGTATTTCCCAAGAATCCCAAAAACACCTTTTTGAACCCTTTTATCGTGCTGATAATGTGGGAAATATCACGGGAACTGGTTTAGGTTTATCCATTGTCCGCAAATGTGTCGAAGCATACGAGGGAGAAATCTTGGTAAAAAGCGAGTTGAACTGTGGCACAACCTTTACAGTAATTTTACCTCGACAGCAACTACTTATGAGTAAAATGGAAGAGAGTGTAGGAAAGATGTAGACACATAAGTTTAGATATTATGACTAAGTACAAAGATTCTCACCCTAGCGAATTTACTCGCACTCCTCCCTGGGGAAGAGTTACTATGTTAGAAGAAGGTCCACGGTATCGCATCAATCGCATCGAAGTGAATCCAGGACAACACATTAGTACCCAGATGCACTACCATCGTAGCGAACACTGGATTGTTGTTTCAGGAACAGCTAAAGTAGTTTTTAACGGTGAAGAACATCTCCTTAAACAAAAAGAATCAACCTATGTTCCCATGAACACCCGTCACCGAGTTGAAAACCCTGGAATGATTCCCTTAGTGATGATTGAAGTACAAAATGGTGAATACTTAGGGGATGATGATATTATTCGCTTTGCAGAAGAAGAAAGCAACAAATAAGGCGTTTTGAAAATAGTCTAATCCTAGAAATAGTTATAGAAAACATTCCCTCGTTTTAATTTTTAGTAAGACATTTACTTACTGGACTATTAATAAAAAATCAAACAAATACTTTGTTGCATATGAAAATATGTTTTATGATAGGGAATTTTTTTAATATTGACGTAAAAGATATGCCCTAAAATTGGTCAATTTGTATCGATATAAGGCAAAAAAATAAATTCTTATAAATATGTGCAACAAATGATTAGACAAGAATTTCAGTGAAAATAACCAGTTTTAGATAGAGCTAACTTTTGTGGTATAATTTCGAGGGATAAAGTTAATTCCTCAAAAAGCTGTTAAGTTTAGGGAACGTATGATTTCTCCCCTATTAATTATCGCAAGTATTGCCCTATTAGTGGCAGTTTTAATTAATAAGCTTTTTCAGAGCGATTACGGTTGGTTTAATCGTTTACGTCGTCCTCAATGGTTAACCTTTGAATCGGCTATTCCTTTTATTTGGATATCCGTTTTCATCTGTGGGGTTTATTCAGCCTATGAACTATGGATTAAACAACCAGGAAAAACCGAAACTTGGTTATTCATGGGAGCCTATTTATTATTAGAAATTTTAATCATGGCTTATACCCCAGTAATGTGTAAACTGCGTAGCCTACAAGCAGGAACAATCATCGGTGCAACAGGTTTCTTTTGGGGTTTAATACTCGCTGTTTTACTGTGGCCAATTTCGAGAGTATCTGTCTTTTTATTATTACCATATTTGCTATGGAGTCCTGTGGGAACTTATGTGACTTGGGAAATGATTTCCCTAAATCCTTTAGACAAATAAATAGTAGCTGATAATAGTAAAATTATTGAAATAAAAAGATAACTTTATATGTTAAAATAGTAAGGATAATAATTGATAAAAAGGGACTAATTGACATTAGCATTAGGCTTTATTTGCCAATCTTTAAGCCAAGCATCCTTTTAGACTACCCCTGTTAACGGAGTTAAGACACTTATGACCATCCCTCAAGATAGAATTATCCCCACAGACTTGAGTAATGAAATGTCTCGTTCATATCTAGAATATGCCATGAGCGTCATTGTGGGACGAGCATTACCAGATGCCAGGGATGGTTTAAAACCCGTTCATCGCCGTATTCTCTACGCCATGTACGAACTGGGTTTAACTCCCGAACGCCCCTTCAGGAAATGCGCCCGTGTTGTCGGGGAAGTGTTAGGGAAATATCACCCCCACGGAGACACCGCCGTTTACGATGCGTTGGTACGGATGGCCCAAGACTTTTCTATGCGTAGTCCTCTGATAGAAGGACACGGGAACTTTGGATCGGTGGATAACGACCCCCCCGCAGCCATGCGTTACACAGAATGTCGTTTACAAGCCCTATCCACCAACGCCTTACTCCGAGACATCGAAGCCGATACCGTAGACTTCGCCGACAACTTCGACGGATCGCAACAAGAACCCATCGTCCTACCTGCCAGAATACCCCAACTCCTCCTCAACGGTTCCTCTGGTATCGCCGTGGGAATGGCCACCAATATCCCCCCCCACAACCTTGGAGAACTGATCGACGGAACCATCGCCCTGATCCACAACCCAGAATTAACAGAAAAAGAACTAGTTAGAATCATCCCCGGTCCAGACTTTCCCACCGGCGGACAAATTTTAGGGAGATCCGGCATCCACGACGCTTATACCAGTGGACGGGGTTCAATTACCATGCGCGGTGTAGCCGAAATAGAAACCATCGAACAAAGAGGGCGACCGGATCGCGAAGCCATTATTATCACCGAACTCCCTTATCAAACCAACAAAGCCGGTTTAATCGAACGTATTGCCGATCTAGTTAACGATAAACGCATCGAAGGCATTTCCGATATCAGAGATGAAAGCGATCGCGACGGAATGCGAGTGGTGATCGAACTCAAAAGGGATGCTTACCCCAGAGTTGTCCTCAACAACATCTATAAACAAACCCCCGTGCAAGGAAACTTCGGGGCGAATATGTTAGCCTTGGTCAACGGGGAACCGCAACTACTAACATTAAAAGACTTTTTACAGGTTTTCCTCGATTTTCGCGTTGAAACCATCACCCGTCGCACCCAGTATGAACTGCGCAAAGCAGAAGAACGGGATCACCTCCTGCAAGGGCTACTGATCGCCCTAGATAACCTAGATGCAGTCATTCAGCTTATCCGTGGGGCCGCCGATACCGCCTCCGCCAAAGAAGAATTAGTGCAACAGTTTGGCCTCTCCCCAGTACAAGCAGATGCCATACTCCAGATGCAACTGCGTCGTTTAACAGCCCTAGAAGCAGAAAAAATACACGCCGAACACGAAGAATTACAGCTAAAAATTGCTGATTTAAAAGACATTTTAGCCCGACGGGAACGCATAGATGCCATCATCGAAGAAGAATTAACTCAAATCAAAACTATTCACGCCACCCCTCGACGTACCGAAATTATCCACGATGACGGAGAAATAGTCGATACAGACCTCATTGCTAACGAACAAGCCATTATCCTCCTCACAGAACAAGGCTACATCAAACGGATGCCCGTGAGTACCTTCGAGGCACAACAAAGGGCTACCCGAGGCAAAGCCGCCGCTAAAATTAAAGAAGACGACGTAGTTGAACACTTTTTAACCTGTTGCGACCACGATCAAGTCCTCTTCTTCAGCGATCGCGGGGTTGTTTATGCAGTCAATGCCTATCAAATACCAGCCGCTTCTAGAACCGCACGAGGCATCCCCATTGTGCAGATGTTACCCATTCCCAAAGACGAAAAAATTACCTCCATCGTTGCAGTGAGTGAGTTTAGGGAAGACGTTTTCCTCGTCATGTTAACCCGTAACGGTTACATCAAAAAAACAGCAGTTTCCGCCTTTAGTAATATTAGGACTAACGGACTAATCGCCATTTCCCTGGGAGAAGGGGATCAACTGCGGTGGGTGAGACTAACCAGAGAAGAAGACAGTATTATCCTGGGAACCCGAAAGGGAATGGCCATCCATTTTTACGCCGATCACCAACAACTGCGACCCCTGGGACGGGCAACCAGAGGGGTTAAAGCCATGAAACTGAAGAAAGGGGACGAATTAATTAGCATGGATATATTGCCTGCCCAAGTTATCGCAGGAATGGAAAATGCAGTGGAAGACGAAGAGGTTTTGGAGAACGAAAGCGAAGAGTTAAGCGAAGAAGAAACCACCGTTGGTCCCTGGATATTAGCCATCACCAATGGAGGATACGGGAAACGGGTTCCCATTTCTCAGTTCCGTCTGCAAAACCGCGCTGGAATGGGAGTTCGGGCCATTAAGTTTAAATCCAAAAGCGATTGTTTAGCCTCCCTTCATGTGGTAAACACAGAAGATGAATTAATGATTGTTTCCAACCGAGGGATTATTATTCGTCAAGCAGTGGATGCTATTTCTCTCCAATCTCGCGCCGCTACTGGGGTTCGAGTGCAACGCTTAGACGATGAAGATGCGATCGCCGCTGTTGCTTTAGTTCCTCCTGCACCGGAAACCGAAGGAGAAGAGGAAACAGAAGAGAATACAGAAGAGTAAAATGGTTAAAATTGCTGAAAAACCAGCTAATGCAGCGGTTTTAGGGGTTATTGTCGGGGACGCTTTAGGGCTTCCCGTACAATTTGAAGCACGATCCTATCGAGATAAAAAACCCGTAACAGAGATGTTTGGTTACGGAGTGTTTAATGTTCCTCCTGGGAGTTGGTCTGATGATTCTTCTTTAACTTTGTGTTTACTTTCCGCTTTAACTCAGGTATCTCCAACCCAACAGGAACTCCTTTTAAAACAAATTAGTCAAAACTTTTGTCGATGGTTAAAAGATGGCTATTTAACCCCCTTTGGCCACGCTTATGATGTAGGAGGAACTACAGAACAAGCCGTCAGTCGCTTATTAAGAGGAAAGTCCCCTTTAGACTCCGGTGGAACAGAAGAATGGAATAATGGCAATGGTAGTTTAATGAGAATTTTACCCCTTGCTTTTTGTTATCAACAACTCAGTTTAAAAGAGTTAATTGTATTAACCCATCAAGTGGGAAGTATTACCCATGGCCATCAACGGTCTAATATTGCCTGTGGTATTTATATAATTATTGCTGTTAAACTATTACAAGGGAAAACACCACAACAAGCTTATTAAAATGCTATTCCCATTGTTAACCAACATTATCAAGGTAAAATATATTCCTCAGAATTAAAGTATTTTCAACGAATTTTACAGGGAAATATTGAAACAATATCTAGGGATGAAATTCATTCAAGTGGTTATGTTGTGCATAGTTTGGAAGCTACCTTATGGTGTTTATTAACCACAGATAATTACCGTGATGCTGTTTTAAAAGCGGTTAATCTAGGAGATGATACTGATACCGTAGCAGCCATTACAGGAGGTTTAGCAGGTATTGTTTATGGTGTACAGGGCATTCCTGACCATTGGTTAGGGCAAATTCAAAAAATTGAGGAGATTATTAATTTAATAGAAAGGTTTTCAAACTCTCTAGGTTTTCAGCAATAAATTATCAATTTTTCTGCTTATATTCTTGCCATTGATTAACTATAGGTTAATCTAGTTAAGAAGATTTATTGCAACGGGAAGTTGATTTAGTTGAAAAAACAACCGTAGAAAAAGACTTTAACTGGATACGTCGCCAAGAAATTTTAAATAACTATCAGGTGATTTATGAATCGAAATCTATCTTCTCTGCTTGACATTAATCAATAACGCTTCTCCGATACTCGTGATTATAATCAAATCTCATCTGATCGTAGGGTGGGTTAGGTGTGGGGTTTATTTTGATAAACAACTCATTAGTGTTTATTCACACCGTAACCCACCAGTTCAATTTTTTAGCTAACCTTGAAGTTGATCAGTTAGAAAGAGACTCTAAATCGATCCATAGTTCTAATTGCTTTTTTGGTACACTACGATATCCTTTGATCATATTTGTTGTCAAACAATCGCTACATCCTACAATTGCTTCAGTGTCTGCTTTTAACTCTTTAGCTAATACTTCATCTTCCTTATTAAAGAATCTTATTTCACTCCTATTTGGAAAATTTGACTGAGAAATAAATTCAGTCCCCGGAGCATTCCAATTTTTTGCCGATAATTGCTCTCTGTATTGCTCTACTTTCACCTTTTTGGATTGATTATTATATTGAATATAAACTAATCCTTTTACTCCTCTTTTTTCTCTAAGGCCTAATGTTTCAGCAGCAAAATATGGATCTTCCTCATTCATTTTTTCAACCCACTGTTTATGCTTCTCTATATCTAATTCTCCAAGAATTACTAAAGCTTTTGAACTCTCATCTAAATTTCCTTTTTTATAACTACTAGCCAAAATAGTCTCAGCTATGTCTACTATCATAGATGGGTATTTTGCGCTTTTATTGTGTTCTTTTCTCTCAAGAACAAGAACTCCATACAAAGCACTTAATGCAATGTCTCTTCTCTCTTTATTTGCTGTTAAATCATCTATTAGACTCTCAACTAATGTCATAGTTTGAATATCTGTTTGTAACTCATCTATTTTTGTTTGTTGATTGTTTAAACTGACTTGTTGCCAAACATTCCAAACAGAAAAAACCATAGCTAAAATCATGCTAATGATAGAAATTTGATTATGTCTAATTTCTAACTTAGTGTGTCTCTCTTCTAAATTAGATGGGATTTGATAATTTGGGTTTCGGGATACCATAATATACCTCAACGAAAACGAACTTCAAAAGAGTAATAATTTTCAACATTAATAGTCTTATTTTTTCACTCTTTTCAATAACTCAATAGCCTTAACAGCAGAAACTTACATTACTCTCACCCAATTGCTGTTTACGCTATTCTCTATATCTTTCATTATGGCTATATTATACTCAAATAAATGTTAAGAAATATTGAAATTATCAGAATAATTGTTAAATCAAAGATGGAAAATACCAAAAAAGATTAGATTGTATAATTCCTAATAGCTAATTCTCCTTGGAAAAAATCAATAAATTGTCTAGCAGTTCTTCCGGATCTACCATTATGTTTAGTTGCCCATTGTTTAGCTTTAAATTCTAATTCACCTTTGTCTATTTTTAAGTCAATTTGTGAGGCTAAATGATGCACAATTTCTAGATAGGTATCTTGGTTTGCTGGTTGAAAAGTTAAAGTTAAACCAAAGCGATCGCTAAAAGATAATTTTTCTTGTACTGTATCCCAATGATGTATCTCATCAGCATCCTTTGGACGAGGACGATCCTCGAAATATTCCCTAATTAAGTGTCGTCTATTGGAAGTTGCATAAACCACTACATTTTGAGCTTTAGCTGTTACATTTCCTTCTAAAACAACTTTCAATGCCTTAAAATTATCGTTATCTTCTTCAAAGGATAAATCATCTACAAAAACAATAAATTTCTGGGCTACATTTCTCAATTCATCTACAATAACTGGTAAATTAGATAATTGAGATTTATTTACTTCTATTAATCTTAAACCCTGAGAATAATATTCATTTAATAACCCTTTTACCAGGGAAGATTTACCAGAACCTCGACTACCATACAATAAAATATTTAGTGCAGAATAACCCGATAATAAAATTTCTGTATTCTTAATTAATGTTTCTTTTTGATGCTCGTAACCAACAATTTCAGCTAAAGTAATACCATCTGGTTCACTAATACCAACTAATTCTGTATTTTGCCATTTTAAAGCTTTATATTGTGCAAAAATTCCTGTTCCATAGTGACCATAATGTTCAGCTAATTCCTGTAAACAATTTTCCCAACTATCTGCTTGATGAAGAAAAGTTTGATCTTTATTTTCAAACTGTCCAACAAAAGGAATAAAAGAAAGATTAGCTGCTTCTTTGACCCATTGACTAATAGCTTCTAGGGGGAGATTGTATAAATTATTCAAAATCCTTAAATCGTGTTGGGTTGCTTCGATTAAAGGTTGAGGGAGATGCTTTAAAGGAGAGTGTTGAACCTGTTGACTAAAAGGATTGTCATCGATAAGAATTCTTGTCACAAGATAGTCTTGCCAACTCATTCCTTGAGATGCCAAACTTCTAAACCAACGACTATAAGCTTGAACGCAGTTAATATCAATACTTTGCTTGTTTCTCAGGGAAATCAAGTCTAATACTTCTAGAAAAAACTTTCCAACCTCATCATCAAAAATTGATTGATATAACAGTAAAGAAGAAATTTCTTGATGAATAAGATAATAATAATTTAAGTCTTGATTCATATTTCTCAACATAAATAATACAGTAACAGAGGCATAATGTATTATGTCTCTACACAACCGATTCCGTAAATCTTTTTACATAAGTTCCGCAATCGGTCATAATTGTAAAGAAAAAATAACATTAAGTAAAATTACCATAAAAGTAGAATGGGCAAACAAAGGGTATTATCGGGGGTACAACCCACAGGAAACCTTCACTTAGGGAACTATTTAGGGGCAATTCGTACCTGGGTAGATATGCAGGACAATTACGATAACTTTTTCTGCGTGGTGGATCTCCACGCTATTACTGTGCCTCACAACCAGAAAACCTTAGCCCAAGATACTTATACCATAGCGGCACTGTATTTAGCCTGTGGCATCGATTTAGACCACGCGACTATTTTCGTCCAGTCTCATGTTACAGCACACAGCGAACTAGCTTGGTTGTTAAATTGTATCACTCCCCTCAACTGGTTAGAAAGGATGATCCAGTTCAAAGAAAAAGCCCTCAAACAAGGGGAAAACGTCAGCGTGGGACTCTTAGACTATCCCGTTTTGATGGCTGCAGATATCCTACTATACGACGCTGATCAGGTTCCTGTGGGAGAAGACCAAAAACAACATTTAGAACTAACCAGAGACATCGCCATCAGATTTAACGACAAATTCGCTACCCCAGAAAACCCTGTCCTAAAACTCCCTGAACCCCTAATTCGTAAACAGGGAGCTAGAGTAATGAGTTTAACAGATGGAACCCGTAAAATGTCAAAGTCAGACCCTTCTGATCTCAGTCGCATCAACATATTAGATTCCCCTGATCTTATTAAAAAGAAGATTAAAAAGTGTAAAACCGATCCCATAAAAGGCTTAGAATTTGATAATCAAGAACGGCCAGAATGTAATAATTTATTGGGACTATATACCTTACTATCAGGAAAAAGTAAAGAAGAAGTGGCAATAGAATGTCAGGAGATGGGATGGGGACAGTTTAAACCCCTATTAACGGAAATAACTATAGAAGCATTGAAACCAATTCAGGAAAAATATCAGTCTATTATGAATGACAAAGACTACTTAGACTCGGTGTTACAGGAAGGGAAAGAAAAAGCTGAAATTGTCGCCAATCAAACCCTAACGAGAGTCAAAGACGCTTTAGGATACCTCCCGTTACCGACTAAATAACCAGTAACTACTATTTCAAAAATTACAACCTACCTAAATTTATGATTAATCATTTTCGTCAAGCCATCCAAAACAAAGAATTTTTGATTACCGCAGAAGTTGCTCCCCCCAAAGGAGGGGACCCAACCAGAATGTTAGACATGGCTAAACAGCTTAAAGGTAGGGTTCACGGGGTTAATATCACCGACAACAGCCGCGCCGTTTTGCGTATGTCCTCCGTTGCCGCCTCCGCACTGTTGCTACAGTATGGCATAGAACCCATTTGTCAAATGACCTGCCGCGATCGCAACGTTATCGCCTTGCAAGGGGACTTAATGGGAGCTTATGCTCTAGGATTACGGAACATTTTAGCCTTAACCGGAGATACCATCAAAGCAGGGGATCACAAACGGTCAAAACCAGTATTTGAGCTAGAATCAGTAAGACTGCTAAAAATGATCGATAAACTCAACGGAGGCTTTGATTTTAACGATAAACCCCTCCCAGATCAACCCTTAGACCTATTTCCAGGAGCCGCAGTTGACCCCCAGTCTAAAAGTTGGTCAGGGTTACAAAGAAGATTTGAACGCAAACTAGCAGCCGGTGCGCAATTTTTTCAAAGCCAACTGATCACCGATTTTGATCGTCTAGACAAATTTATGCACCAAATTGCAGCCAATACCGACAAGCCAATTTTAGCAGGAATTTTTCTGTTAAAATCTGCCAAAAATGCTCGGTTTATCAACAAAAATGTTCCAGGGGTAGAAATTCCCGAGACAATTATCAAGCGATTAGCCGAAGCAGAAGAACCTCTACAAGAAGGGGTTAAAATTGCAGCAGAACAAGTAAAACAGGCTCAACAACTGTGCCAAGGGGTACATTTGATGGTAGTTAAACGGGAAGACCTAGTACCCGAAATATTAGAGCAGGCCGGGATTGCTCCGGTAATTTCTACATAAAAAATCTATTATCTATGGTAAAAAGGATAGATAGGATAGAAAAAGAGTAAACTCCCTTACTTTTGGTAAAATGTCTGTTGATCCGTCTTCCCTTCCTGTTATTTTTCGAGACAGAAAATCCCCTCATCGTCATCCCCCTAAACGTCGCCGCTCTCGCATTAAGCGATCGTGGCGTTACTTTTATCTGAGATTTTTACGATTGCGGGGAACCCCCCGTTACATTTCCAGAGGATTAGCCTTTGGAGTGTTTGCAGGGTGCTTTCCTTTATTTGGACTACAAACCCTCATTGGTGTCTTATTAGCAGTCCTATTTCGCGGACATAAATTAACCGCTGCTGCGGGAACCTGGGTTAGTAATCCCCTAACATATGTACCCATTTTTGCCTTTAACTACAAAGTAGGAGAATTTCTACTAGGATTTGGAGTAGGAAAAACTCCCGTTACTCTTCCCGAAAACTGGCAATCTTGGACAGATTTGAAAGAATCTGGTCTAGTCTTTTTAGTAACCCTATTTTCAGGTTGTTTCGTTATAGGTTTAGTTGCCTCCATTTTGACTTACATCATCAGCGTAAAGTTCATAGCTCGTTGGCGCAAAAAACGCTACGGAAGTTAATCATCAAAACTGAAAAGAGTCATAATCGAACTCACCTTTACTGACGGCGTAAAAACGAGGGCAGATCAACCTTTTCCCGAGCAGCATCTTCCTTACGATGGGGGGCAATGCTAAAACTAAAGGGTGCAGAACGATTGAACAGTAGATCCTGTGCGGCGATCGCTGTATCTTCTGAAGTATCCCTAGTGTCGTTTTTACCGGTGGAGGTTACTTCTTTAACACTATGCTCCATCTCAGTCACAGAGGGGTTTGATTTAGGTTTGGCTGTAGCACCAGGATTAAGAGAAAATAGCTGTTCTAGGGTTTGATCATTGGTTTGTAAGGAATCATTGGAGGAGTCCAGTTCCAGAGATGAAGCATTTACACCAGGGGAAACTTTTTCGTCCAAAGAATCAGACCAAGGCTGAATGGAGACAATATCGGCAGAAGTTGCATCATCAACCTTAACAGACTCTTTGGGTTGAGTCCCGTCCGTCGTTCCACCCTGACCATTTAGGAATTGATCCAATGCCGATTTATACTTTAAATTGTAGCGTTGTTGTCGCAGAAGCCGTTGTTGCAACTTCTGAATCTCTTCCTCTTTAAGAAGGAACTGATGCTTATTTTTAAGGGTTTCTTCTTTGATTAGAGCATATTCTCGTTCTAAGCAGGCAAAAGACTCCCGAAGACCTTGCAATTCATTTTGTAAAGAATCTGAATGGGTTTTTTGTTGCTGAAGTTGCTCTGAGAGACGACCATTTTCTGCTTTAATACTTTGGAGTTGGGCCGTTTGTTGGCAAAGCAAAGCATTATGCTGACGAGATCGTTCTTGATAATTTTGAAGTTCTTGTTTTGAATTAGATAAGGACTCTTCCAAAGTGACAATAGTGTCCAGAAGTTGTCGATTTTGCCCCCGTAACTTACGAGCTAGACTAAACCAGTCTTGGTTTAAGGGAAGATCCCGATCTTTAAAAACAGAAACCTCTATAATCTCCGATGATTCTTCGGTTTTATTATCCCCTAACTCCGTAATAGAATCAGTATTAAGGGTTTCTGTTTTGCTAGGGTCGAGATCCCCTAAGTTTGGCTCAAACTCAGGTTGAATCGGTTGGTTAGAGTGATATTTACCCATAGGAATACGACTTAACTTTAGCTATAGTAGTAAAGATGTTGTTCCTAGAAATTTAGTTTCTTCCAAGACAAAACACCTTTCAACCGGCTACGTTCCTACAATCACCAGTGAAAAATAGCTCGGATTATAAATGATCAAGAACAAAGCATTACTATCCAAGAGAAAAAGGGAGCCTAATATATATGTTTGCCACTTGACATCAGTATTATTTTCTGCATGAGGGGTAATTATGCAATTATCATCCGATTCATTTTATCAGGCTGTTAGCTATCTTGAACATCATACCGAGTCCATTAGAGTCAAAAAACTTATTTTTTGCATTTGTCATAAGAATTGGGAAAACAATCCCAATATTCTCAATGGCTTATCTATGGAAAGTTTAGTTGAAAAACTAATCGCACAACAAGAAACCCTAGAAGCACTTACCCTTTCTTTGTATAGATTGGTCAAAACCCTCAACCGGCCTAAAATCTATGCTGGAATAGCTAAAGCGATCGTCGAACAACTCGAACCGGTTTACAGGGAAATCTCTGAAGATACAGAACTATTACAACCTTCAACGAACTCTCAAGATACCCACTTTTCCGATGATACCGTGCTTTTAGAACAAGCGGTTATCAATTTATCTAATCATCCTGAAACCGCTAGAATTCACAAATTAGTTTACGCAATTACTAAAAATAGTTGGGAAAACGATTTAAACCGAATTCAACATTATGGTTTAAAAAATTTAATATCAGAAATATTAGAGATTTATCCTGACTACAATAGTTTAAAAGAAGCCGTTGTTCGTTTGGTCGGGAATATTAATAAAAAGAACTTGTATCTATCTATTGCTCAAGTAATTCTCCAGCAAATTGATGGACTATACAAAACTTTGCAAAAAGAAGAAGTCTCAACTGAAAATAGTTCCAACAGCTACAGTACCGAAATTATTTCTGTTAGGAATAGCCATAATCATCAAAGCATAGCTCCATCTTCCACATCGTCTCTTGAAACCTCTGTTATTAATGTCCCCTCAGCGCACGTCATAACCCAGTTAGAAACAGTGCAGTCCACAGCGACACCATCTCCCCCGAAACCAGAATACGATATTTTGGAACTTCGCCTGGAAATCATGCAGTACACCAATCCCTTACGGGCTAAAATATTGTTATTCTCCTTGTTATTCCATCCCTGGGACCGAAGCGGACAAGATTGGTCAACCCTGAGAAGTTATGCTCTCGATGACCTATTAGAGCAAATCCTTCAAAGTGGTCGTTCCGTGGCAGAAATTGAGGGAAAACTCTACAACATGGCAAAATCACTCCATGATTCTGACTCTCATTTACAGACAGCCAGTACCGTTGTTGAAACCATTAAACCCTTCTTATAATCCTATTACGATTCCCTCTCTATGAAACCTAGTGAACTAATCGAACGATATTCTGCTGGCGAAACTTTATTTAACGGCTTAAAACTACCGGGAATCAACCTAGTGGGGGCAGATTTGCTTGGAATTACCCTCAATGAAGCGGATTTACACGGGGCTAATCTTTTATTTTCTTTTTTTAACAGGGCTAACTTAACTCAGGCTAATCTTGTGGGAGCCAACCTAAGCGGGGCCAATTTTTCTCAGGCTGATCTCAGTGGAGCGGACTTACGAAATGCCACTCTTCATGGAACCATATTACAAGGAGCCAATTTAAGGGATACGGATATTACTTTAGCCACTTTTCTCGATGCTAATTTAGTCGCAGCAGATTTACGAGGAGCAGATTTAAGTGGCGCAACTATTACCGGTGGTTGTCTAAGGGGGGCGAATATGCGTCAGGAAAAAAAGAGCCATTACACTAACCTCCAGGCTGCTAACCTAGCTAGAACAGATTTTCAAGGGGCAAATATGAAGGGTGTTGACTTAAGTCGGGCCAATTTGACCGGTGCTAGTCTCAAAGAGGCTAATTTAAAAGATGCTGACTTACGCAAAGCGGATTTAACAAACGCTAATCTTACAGGGGCTTTACTGACAAAGACAAACTTGACAGGGGCGAAATTAACAGGAGCTAATCTCACCAATACTAATCTAGTTAGAGCGCAATTATCTCAGGCTGACTTAAGCGACATTAGCGCACAAGGGGCAGTCATGACTCATGCTATTCTAAACCGTGCCAATCTTCAGCAAGCTAATTTAACCTTGACACGGATGAATCACGCCGATTTCAGTCGGGCCAATTTATCAGGTGCGAATTTAACCGATGCTGATTTAGTAGAGGCTTTTTTTGCACGGGCAAACCTCATGGGAGCTAACATGAGCAACGCTAACTTAATCAGGGCTGAGTTAATCAGTGCTAACATGGCTGGTGTTATTTTACGGGGTGCAACTATGCCCGATGGGAAAGTTCACCGCTAAAAGCAAGCATTTGTACAGCATTTGGTACTGATTCCCATGTAGTGAAAATTTTATAAACTATTAATACTCAAATAGAAAAACTTAAAGAACTTCGTAAAACCTTAATTAATGATGTGGTTACAGGGAAAATTAAAGTCACTCCAGATCATTGATTACAAAAAACTGCTCGGCGGTCATAATGGGACAACTAAACCCTTCTGTTATCTCCAATAAATCACGATCGCCCGTTACTAAATAATCTGCTTTACCCACCATTGCCAAAACCAAAAAAGGCGCATCAAATGGGTCACGACAACTAGGAATTTGGGGTAATAAATCCGGAATCACCACAGTTTCACAAAAGGGTAAATAATCTGCCAATAACTCTTCTTGCTCAGAGGCAGTCAACTGAAACTTAGGATATGCCAACACCCGAATTAGCTCCATAATCGTCGCCTTAGAAGCCAAAGGCGTAAAGCGGTTGTCTTGCCATGCCAAGCGTAACCTTGCTGTAGTCCCACCAAACACCAAAGCTGACAAAACCAAATTCGTATCCAGTACCACACGCAAGCCTGACTCCATCCCCTCTTAATTGGTTAAGACTGACGGGCCCAGGCGATCGCATCACTGATATCCTGCTCACTCAAATCCAACGCAGCCAACTTAGCGCGCACCGCATCAGCCCGTTGAATCTTTACAGGGGTTAAAATCACCTCTCCATTGTGTACCCTCACATTAAAATACTCAGTCTCTCCAATTTCCTTGGTAATAGACTTTGGTAAAGTAAGCTGATTTTTGGCAGTTAATTTAGCAAGCATGACAAATTGTTATAAGCAGACAGTAAAATTAAGGAAGTAAGAATTCCTTACTCTTATTATAGCTTCTCATATTATAGCTTCTCACCATGAACAAAAATGAGTAAAAAATACCTATTGCCCAGGTTTCCCCCAACAAACGCGCCGAACTCATCGAAAAGCGCAAAGCTTATGCTAATAATAAAAACGTCTATTCCCTATTGCTACAATACGCCGCAGGGTTTGGTAAAGAGAATTAGAGTAAATTCGACATTTTTGTTAAAGAATTAATTAATTATCAATTATCCATTATCAATTAAAAAAGCCCGTGACGAGGATTGAACTCGTGACCTCACCCTTACCAAGGGTGTGCTCTACCACTGAGCCACACGGGCGTTAATTTATTTGTGGTGGGCCGAGCTGGATTCGAACCAGCGTAGGCGTAGCCAGCGGATTTACAGTCCGCCCCCATTAACCACTCGGGCATCGACCCATTTATCTCACAATTATTTATAATAGCACAGGGGGCTTATCAATTCAAGAGCTAGAGAAAAAAATATTTTTTTAGCTCCTTGTTCAATCCTATCTCTAGGGTCTTGACGGGTTAAGATAATATGGTAGGAAATTAATTATTTATTGTAAAGTTCCGACGTGAGTTAGCCTTGTTTAATCTCCTATACAAAATCAAAGAGATTCTCAGACGTTGGTGGTCAGAATTTACCCTGCAAACCAAGCTGATGGCGGCGGCAACTCTCGCCGTCTCCTTGTTTATGAGTGGTTTAACCTTTTGGGCTGTTAATACTATTCAGAAGGACGCACAATTAAACGATACCCGCTTCGGTCGAGATTTAGGGTTATTACTGGCTTCTAATGTTACCCCCCTGGTGGCTGAAGAAAATCTAACAGAAGTGGCTCGTTTTTCCAGTCGCTTTTATCAAAGTACCAGCAGTATACGTTACATAATTTACACCGACGAAACGGGTCAGATTTTATTTGGCATTCCCTACTCATCGGCTGAATTCCAAAATTCCCTGACTATTGAACGTCGTTTACAACTGCCAGATGTTTCCTTTGACGATGACAGTCTCCCCTTAGTCAGACAACATCAAAGTCCCAATGGGGAAGTGACGGATGTTTTTGTTCCCCTGAGATACCAAGGGAAAAAATTGGGATTTTTGGCTATTGGGACCAACCCCAATGCAACAGTGGTTAATTCTTCTAATTTAACCAGAGACGTTACCATTGCAGTGTTTGTGGCTATTTGGGCAATGGTCATTTTAGGGGCTGTTTTTAATGCTTTGACCATTACCCGTCCCATCAAAGAATTATTAGTGGGGGTTAAAAATATTGCTGCGGGAAACTTCAAACAAAGAATTAATCTTCCTTTCGGTGGCGAGTTGGGGGAATTAATTTTTAGCTTCAACGAAATGGCCGAGCGTCTTGAACGCTACGAAGAACAAAACATTGAGGAATTAACCGCAGAAAAAGCGAAATTAGATACATTAGTTTCTACCATTGTGGATGGAGCAATCTTATTAGATACCAACCTCAACTTATTATTAGTAAATCCCACAGCTAGACGGATGTTCGTTTGGGAAACCAAGAACGTTATTGGGGAAAATATCCTGGAAATTTTACCTTCAGAATTAACAGAGCAATTACAAATACCCCTAGAACAAATGATGGAACAGGAAACCGCTGATTCCGATGTAATAGAGTCCGATGAAGCTTCAGAGAATCAATCTTTACCATCAAAAATTAACCCAGGAGAATATCGCATTAATATCAGTCAACCTATACCCAGAATTGTCAGAGTTTTATTGACTCAGGTTTTTGACCAACAAAGAGAAACCCTAAAAGGAATAGCAATGACAGTACAAGATATCACTCGTGAAGTAGAATTAAACGAAGCTAAAAGCCAATTCATTAGTAATGTATCCCATGAATTAAGAACCCCTTTATTTAATATCAAATCTTTTATAGAAACCCTCTCGGAATTTGGGGAAGATTTAACAGAAACAGAAAGAAAGGAATTTCTAGAAACTGCAAATCACGAAACCGATCGCCTGGCTCGACTAGTCAACGATGTCTTAGATTTATCTCGTTTAGAATCCTCTAAAACCTACCATTTAGACGGGGTAGATTTATCTCAGTTAATCGAACAAACCCTCAGAACTTATCAACTCAATGCCAAAGATAAAGAGTTAGTTTTAAACAGAGAAGTTGAGGAAAATTTGCCTCTAGTGTTGGGACATTATGATTTATTATTGCAGGTCATTACTAATTTAGTGGGAAATGCCCTAAAATTTACCACCCCTGGAGGACTAATTGTCATTCGCGCCTATCACTTTGAAACACAGGTGAAACAGCTTAACGATAAATCCTGCGTTCGAGTAGAAATATCTGATACAGGGATTGGTATTGCTCCCGAAGATCAAGCGGCGATTTTCGAACGCTTTTTCCGTGTGGAGAATAGAGTTCATACCCTCGAAGGAACAGGTTTAGGTCTATCAATTGTTAAAAATATTATCGATAAACATCATAGTCAGATTAACTTGATTAGTGAAGTGGGAATCGGTACAACTTTTTGGTTTGACTTAGCTCTTTACGAAGATAATTGTACCTTATCAGAAGGGTGTAACAATGAAACAATACTACCGAGAACTGTTATGCAGTAAGTCGGGTTGCTATATTTTATTGCTCCTTCGGGGGAAGGAGTTAGGAGTTAGGAGTCAGGAGTTAGGAGTTAGGAGTTAGGAGTCAGGAGTGCTGACAAATTCTCCATAAGCTTTTAAACAAAAACACAGGGACTTTTCACGGCTTTTTGTAACAATTTGCGGTATTCTTGATCGCTGATTAAATAGGAACCAAATCTAGCTAAATGGTCGTTTTGCAATTGAGCATCAAAGAGGATAAAACCTCTTGCTCTTAGATGTTCTACCAGTTTAACCATAGCTACCTTTGAACCGTTGGGGATACGAAAAAACATCGATTCCCCAATAAAAGCACCTCCAAGGGTAATGCCTAAAATTCCTCCTGCTAACTCGTTCCCTCGCCAAGTTTCAAAACTATGGGCCCATCCTGCTAGGTGTAGATGGTAATAAATATCGATAAGTTCAGGCGCAATCCAAGTAGTTTCGCGATCGGCACAACCGTGGCAAACTCCTAGAAAATCCCGATCAATAGCCACAGAAAAGACATTTTGATTTAAAACTCGTTTTAAGGATTTTGGATAGCGGAAACGCGAATCTAGGGGAATCATGGCACGTTTACGGCTAGAATACCATCCCAACACATCATTCTCATCCCCCATTAAAAAGTAACCCTGGGCATATCCCTGTATAATGGGGTCTATATTTTTGGTAAGTTCCATCCTTGATTTTCCGCAGTTAATCCATTGTTATGACAGCTCAACCTATTTCTTCTATTACTTTACCTCCTATCCGTAACCCCCAACAAGAAAGAGAATGGTTACAGATTGCTTTGCAAAACTGGCTTAATAAAGAGTTTATCCCCGAACAAGTCAATGAAACCATTGCTCGAAGGGCTGCTCAAATTTTTGTGCGTCAACGACTCGAAGGAGAAAACGATCTTGGTAGTTTGGTGATTGCCATCGTTACAGAAATGCAAGCTTTTGACTTTACTGAAAGCTTTTTTAGTGAGTTTGCTGTAGCGAACGCTGTTAGTGATCTGATTCTCGATAGTTTAGGGATCGATCGCTGTTGTGGGCAAAGCTAAAAAGGGCATAATCCTTACTATGCCCTGATTCTAGTGTTGCATTACCAACTAGACTTAACAACTCCAGGCAGTAAACCCTCGTGAGCCCATTCTCTGAGAACGTTACGAGATAAACCAAAATCACGGTAATATCCTCTCGGACGACCAGTTAACCAGCAACGGTTGCGGTGGCGACTGGGTGCGCTGTTACGAGGAAGGCGTTGAATTTGACGATGGATCTCGATTTTTTCTTCAAAATCCTCTGCGTTTTCAAAAGCTTCCTTGAGAGCTGCCCGTTTTTCAGCATATTTTGCAATTAAACGTTCGCGCTTTTTTTCGCGCTGAATCATGCTTTTTTTAGCCATAGCACTTCAATTTAAGATTTTCCATTTAAATACACCATTCTCCATTATATCTCAAAAATATATTTTTCAAGGGTGAACACTGCCATCGGGCATAGTAGCTTCGGTTAAGTTAATTTGACTAATGTTACTGTTTCGGAAATCAGCATTACGAAAATTACCCCCGCTCAAAGATGCGTCGATTAGGTTGGCACCGCGTAAAATACTATCGTTGAGAAAAGTGCGGTGAAGTAAGCTATAGCCTAAATTAGCATGGCGTAAGGTTGCTCCCTGTAAGTTTGCTTTTTGTAAGTTAGCAGAACTCAAATCGATTTCAGCGGCTACAGTAACTTCTAGTAAACTAAATTCAGATAAATTCACCAGACTTAGATTCACTTCTCGTAAAATTGCCCCTGCTAAATTAGCTCCTTTTAAGTTAGCCCGACTAAAATTGGCCCCTTGTAACACTGCCTCTTGGAAATCGGTATTGTAGAGTTTACTTTGACTAATATCGGCTTTGTAGAGATTGGCATTGGTTAAATCTACTTCTCTGAGATCGGCATAGCTAAGATCAGCGCGACTTAAATTAGCCCCACTAAGATTGACTCCACTCAAGTTTGCTTCACTGAGATCCACACGATTTAATTTTGCCCCATTTAAAACTGCTCCGCTCAAGTTAGCTCCAGCGAGATTAGCACTTCTGAGATCGGCATAACTAAGATTGACTTGTTTGAGATTAGCTCCCCTCAAATCAGCACTCACTAAACGAGCATTTTTCAGGTTCACCCAACTTAAGTCAGCGTCTTGGAGGTTAGCTCCTGTTAAATCAGCCTCCACTAATATTGCACTGATTAAACGAACACAAACTAAGTCTGCACGGTTTAGATTGGCTTTGGTTAGATTCGTTCCGCTTAGATTTGCCCATTCTAAGGAAGTTCGGCTCAAATTGATCTCTACCAGAGTTTCTCGGATTAACTCGATTCGCGGGAGATCTAGCCGGCTAAAATCTCTCTTTCCCTGACCATATTGCCAAATTAATGCGTCAACATCCAATGTTCTGCACGGAAACCATAAATTATGTTTGTGTCGGTCATTTTATTATCCCTTCTATGACCAAACTAGATAGGGTAATTTTTGGGCTGTCTCTTTAATTGGTTCCATATTTTGAATCAATTGTCCACAACTGTCCCAAGTTCCTTCGAGGAGCATTTGACGGGAACCTTCTCCCATAAAAATGTCTGTTGCCCAATTATCGCATTGAACTCGTTTCGTGTCTAAGTCGAGGGTAACTTCAGCTTGGGGATTACTTTGTAGTTGAGTTTGTAAAGTTTTGACTGCTTCTGGATCTGCTGTGACACAGGGAACGCCGTTGGCAATACAGTTACCAAAAAATATCTCTGCGAAACTTTCCCCGACGATGGCTTTGATTCCCCAACGTATAATAGCTTGGGGTGCGTGTTCTCGTGACGATCCGCAACCAAAGTTAGCATTGACTACTAAAATTTTTGCTCCTTGATATTGAGGCTGATCAAAGGGATGTTCCCCTTTTAGTTGGGTGCGATCGTCGGCAAAAACCTGTTCCCCTAACCCGTCAAAGGTGACGCAACGTAAAAATCGAGCGGGGATGATGCGATCGGTATCTATATCGTCCCCTGTGAGGGGAATACCTCGCCCGAAAACTGATTTGACTTGGTTCATTAATGGCTACCTGTTTTCTGGTACGGCTACTGATCAGTAAGTCCTTTTTTTATGATAGGCCTTAAGTCCGTGACTAACACCAAGAAGTTAGAGAAAGTTTAACTAAAGTAATCTCCTAAAGCATAAGCAACTTGTTCTTGTTCTTCAACCGAAATATCGGGGAACATGGGTAAAGATAGCACTTCCTCTGCTGCTTGTTCTGCAATGGGAAAGGCTCCGTTTTTGTAGCCTAAATTTTGATAAACCTTTTGCAAATGTAAAGGAATAGGATAATAAATCATGGAAATGATCCCTTTTTCTTGTAACTTTTCTCTAAGATCATCCCTGGTTGTTTTTTCTTGACTGCTCTGATTTTTGACTAGAATGGTGTACTGATTCCAAACGTGATCACCTCCATTAGTCTCTTGGGGAAGTTGTATGTTGGGAATGGAGGCTAATAGTTGATGATATCGTCGGGCAACTTCTCTTCTTTGCTCGTTCCATTGCTCGAGATATGATAGTTTAACCCTTAGAATAGCTGCTTGGATGCTGTCTAAACGACTGTTGATCCCTACTACATCGTGATAGTACCGTTGGGCTGAACCGTGTTCTTTGATAACTCTAATGGTTTGGGCGATGGCAGGATCATTGGTGGTAATGGCTCCACCGTCTCCACAAGTACCTAGATTCTTGGTGGGAAAGAAGCTAAAACAACCCACATGACCGATATTTCCTACTATATTACCTCCCCATTTTGCCCCTGTGCTTTGGGCGCAGTCTTCGATAACGTAGAGATTGTGTTTTTGGGCAATGTCCATCAGACGAGCCATATTGACGGGTTGACCAAAGAGATGAACGGGTATAATGGCTTTGGTTTGGGGGGTAATGGCTGCTTCTATGGCTGAGATGTCCATATTGAAAGTGTTTCTCTCAATATCGACAAAAACGGGTTTAGCTCCCGCTAAACTGATGGTTTCTGCGGTGGCAATGAACGTGAAAGGTGTGGTGATAACTTCATCCCCTGCACCAATGTTTAAAGCTCGTAAGGCTAAGTAGAGGGCATCGGT
Source organism: Crocosphaera sp. Alani8 (assembly GCF_038442745.1). NCBI lineage: Bacteria > Bacillati > Cyanobacteriota > Cyanophyceae > Chroococcales > Aphanothecaceae > Crocosphaera > Crocosphaera sp. Alani8. Next base: position 13,505 of record NZ_JARVCN010000077.1, on the reverse strand, counting down.
TCCTGAGTTACAACTAATACAGTGAGAAGTACCTACATATTCGGCTAGTTGTTCCTCGAAGTCACTGACGATGGCACCACCGATATAACGACCAGAACGCACAACTTCGAGAACAGCACGATCAATTTCGTCGCTAATATTTTTGTATTGACGGACTAAATCTACAGGGGGGATGGTATTCACTGGCATCTTAACAGCATTTTTTAGTTGAGTGTACCAAAGGGAGAGCAAGGGAAGCAAGGTACATTTTGAAGATCAAGGGAGGGATAGCAGGTAATTGAGTTTACTCAGTTACCTGTTATCCCTAGAAATCTGAGTTTGATTTATTTATCGCCTTTTGGTTGAAATTTCAAAGACACTCCGTTCATGCAATACCGTTGTCCTGTGGGTTTGGGGCCGTCCCCAAATACATGACCTAAATGACCACCACAACAGCTACAATGTACTTCTGTTCTTGTCATAAATAAAGAACGATCCACAGAGGTTTCAATGGCATTTTCGATGGGTTTATAAAAACTTGGCCAACCTGTGCCACTGTTATATTTTGTCTCTGAAGTAAATAAGGGTATTCCACAAGCAGCGCACTCATAAATCCCTTCTCCATATTCTTTATCGAGGGGACTTGTACCGGCTCTTTCTGTGCCGTGTTTAAATAAAACGTTAAACTCCTCAGGGGTTAAGATTTCTTTCCATTCTTGTTCAGTTTTGTTGACTTTAAATTCTTTGTCGGATGTTGTCATGATGTTTTTGCCTAAATAATCAATAAGGAATGTTAGTTTTTTAAAAGTAGATTGTTGAAGGTGAATCTAATTTTCACCGTAGATAAATAGGTAGGTATTTTTAATTTTAAGACAATGGTGATCAGAAAACACAAGTTAGAGTTACACTTCTAGTCTTTACCTACTCTATCTCTATACTAGTAGGAGATTCGTCCCCAGAGGGTTTAGAAACAAGGGGCTTTCGATAGTCCATGTAAAGGCGATCCCGCCAGAGGAAGAAAGCATCATAAGCAGTGTTGTCCGCTAACCCAGGAATTCCTTTTCCTTTGAGGTTATCAGGAATCTCTAAGTAATCTCCCCCAGGTTGCTTTAAGATGATGCTTAGTCCTGCTACCGCTAAATCAGCTAGGGTAATTTCATCTCCCACTAGGTAGGGTTGTTGCTCTAAGATAAGACTAAGAGCTTCTAAGTCTTGTTTGAGTGCCTTAGTGGCTTCTTTGACCGTATCAGGACCCACACCAACTCCTGTTCCTAAAACACTCAAAAAATCCCCAGGAACTGCGCTAATAATATTTTTTAAGAAGTCAGGAACTTCTTTTGGTAAAACAGAAGTTCGGAAATTTGGATTTTTATTTAAAGCACCGATCAGAGCAAGTCTTCCTTTATTTCCAATAGACTCATCGGCCCATTCTTCTATCAATAAACATTGTCCTCGTTTGAGGGGATCAGTGGGAATAATGGGTTTCTCTGGATACTTTCTATCTAAATAAAAAGCAATTTCAGTGGAGTCAGCAACAATAACATCCCCATCTTTTAGTACAGGAACTTGTCGCTGACCCGACATTTTATAAAGATCGAGTTGTCCTACTCCTGGAGTAACTTCTACTTTACGATATTCCAACTCTTTATAATCTAAAATCAAACGCACTTTCTCAGAATACTGAGAAACCTCGAATTGATAGAGTTCCAGCATTAAGTGTCCTCTCTCTCCAACTGTTATTATAAGTCCGTTTATACTGTAACGTTTTTAAAAAAATTTGTCACAAAAGTTCATATTTTGGCCCGTTATGGAGTGAAAATCTCTATTTTTCTCTATGGTCGATAAGAAAATTTTTATAAAATTCACCCATTAGGATGACTCATTAGGGGGGAGCATGACTTAACAAGGTCTTCTAGGCTAGAGTTTATGTCAATAAAGAGGAAGTCAAGGTGAATCTTACCCTACCCAAATGGTTACAGCTAACTTTGTACACCAGCAAACAATCTCAAGGGACTGATGAAGATAGCATCAATAACAAGACTGTTCAAGCTTTTGATAGTAACGAGAAAGGTTCATCCTCAACAACTACTTCCCTGAGTTGTTTAGACAACTATATTCATCAATATTTTTAATGATACTTTTATTTTATCGAGGGTGTTGATTGATCAATTCTCGAACCTGCTCAGCATGATAAGAACTGCGGGTTAAGGGAGAGGAAACCACTTGTAAAAAGCCAATGGACTCCCCAAAAGTCTGCCACGCTGCAAAACTTTGGGGAGTTACAAACTCTTTTACCCCTAGATGCTTAGCAGAGGGTTGTAAATACTGTCCCAATGTTAAAATATCGCAGTCAACCCCGCGTAAATCTTCCATGACTTGACGTACTTCTGCATCGGTTTCCCCTAACCCTACCATAATGCCAGACTTGGTGTAGAGGTTCGGGGCGAGGTTTTTTGCCTCTTGTAGTAAAGCAAGCGATCGCTCATAATTGCCTTGAGGACGAACCCGACGATACAAACGGGGAACCGTCTCTGTGTTATGGTTAAGAACCTCTGGTTTAGCTTCCAAGATAATTTCTAACCCTTGCCAGTTACCGCATAAATCTGGGATCAATACCTCAATGGTGGTTTGTGGAGAAACTTGACGAATTGCCTCGATGCACGCTACAAATTGAGAGGCTCCACCATCGGGTAAATCATCACGGTTGACTGAAGTAATGACCACATGGTTAAGACTTAAACGACGCACCGCTTCGGCTAAATTGATGGGTTCTTGTGGGTCTAAAGCTAGGGGTTTCCTCTCAAAATCGATATCACAGTAGGGACAAGCACGAGTGCAAGCAGGTCCCATAATTAAAAAAGTTGCTGTCTTTGCCTGAAAACACTCTCCAATGTTGGGACAAGAAGCTTCTTCGCAGACTGTATTTAAACCTAAATCCCGTAATATTTCTTTAACACTACCAACTCGTTGCCATTGGGGAGCTTTTACCCGTAACCACTGGGGTTTAACCGTCATTTTAAAAAAGTCTCTACATTAAATATAATCTTATGTTGATCTTATCAAAAAACCCCGTAGTTAAAAATAGAATCTTTTTCATTTTTGGTTGATGTGACTGTTACCCCGTGGAATTTTTGAGGGTAATATTGTTACATTGTTGACTTCTATTATATATTTAAGCAAACATTAAGACCATATTATTAACAGTTTAGTATTGACAATGTTTAACCTTTTCTCCCTACGAGCAAAATTAACTTTATCAATAACCTTGATTGTCATAGGAATAACCAGTGGACTAACTTTTCTATCTATTAAAAAAGAGCAAGAACATTATCAAGCTAATATTAGACAAAAAGGAGAGTTATTTTTAGATTCTGTTGATGTTCTACTTCGTAACTCCCTATATTCTTTGGATGTAGATACCATTGTTAGATCCGTAGAACAATTTAGAGAATACCAAACTTTAATCGAAGTGGTTTGTGTTTTCGATGCCCAAGGTAGACTGATAATTGAATCAACACAAGGAGATTTAACTCTAGAAGCTCAACCAGATGATTTGGGTAAACAAATCATCAATAGCGGAATTCCTATATACCAACAAAATAATAATTATTTACTAGCAGCAAAACCAATTATATTTGGACAACAGATAGTAGGTGGGATTGCTATTAAACTATCAAAAGAGCCTTTACAAGAAAAGATTGTAGCTGTGCGCTATCAGGGTTTATTAATTTCTATTTTTGCCTGTTCTGGCGGTGTCATCATTGCTCTTGTAATTAGCCATTCTTTTACGTCTCCTCTTAGTCAGTTAATTAAAGCCACTAACCGTATCACAGAAGGAGATCTTACTTACAGAATTAATTTAGAAAATAGGGATGAATTTTCTTTATTAGCCAAAGAATTTAATAAAATGAGCGATTGCTTAGAAGAAATCCTCAAAAAATATCAAGAAAGTAATACACAATTACAGCACGATCTTTTTCATGAAAACTTAACTGGCTTGGCCAATCGTATTTATGTTATTCAAGAAATTGAATCAGAAATTAAAAAGAAAAAAGTAAATAATGATTATAATTTTTCTGTTCTTTTTTTAGACTGTGATCGTTTTAAACTTATCAACGACAGTTTGGGTCATGATGTGGGGGATCAAGTTTTAATTAATATTGCTAGAAGATTAGATTCTTGTATTAGAAAAGATGATCTTGCTGCTCGGTTAGCAGGGGACGAATTTGTTATTTTAGTTAAAAATATTGATGATATTCAACAAGTAATTAAAATTGCTGATCGCATTTTAGAAAAAATGAGTCAACCCTTAATATTAAACACTCAGCAATTAGTCATTACTATGAGTATTGGCCTTGTGATGAGTAAAGAAAACTACGAAAATGCTGATGATTTACTACGGGATGCAGATATTACAATGTATCACGCAAAACAAAAAGGAAAAGCTCAGTACGCTATTTTTCAACCCATAATGCAAACTCAAGCATTAGAAAGATTGGACCTAGAGACTAGTCTCAGAAAGGCCTTAAAAAGACAAGACTTTTATCTCTATTATCAACCTATAATTTCCTTGGCAATATCTCAATTAATTGGCTTTGAAGCATTATTGAGATGGCATCATCCTACCCAAGGATGTCTATCTCCAGGAACCTTCATTCCTATTGCAGAAGAGACGGGATTAATTGTTCCTTTGGGAGAATGGGTTTTGCAGGAAGCTTGTCATCAGATGAGTCTTTGGCAAAGTCGTTTTCCTTTTCCTCAACCATTAAAAATTAGTGTTAATATTTCAAGTTGTCAACTGAATCAACCCGATTTTATTGACAAAGTTAAAAGAGTTTTAGAAGAGAGTAATCTCAAAGCAAATCAGTTAAATTTAGAAATTACAGAAACAGCAATTATGAATAATATAGAGTCGGCATCTTTTAAATTACAATGTCTACAAAAACTGGGATTGAAAATATCTATTGATGACTTCGGAACAGGATATTCTTCTCTTAACTATCTCCAGCAATTACCAATCGATGTCCTCAAAATAGACCGCAGTTTTGTCAGTAGATTAGAATCACATCCTAGGGAATTCCAGATCATTGAAGCTATTATTAAACTCGGCAATATTTTAGGTATGGAAACCTTAGCAGAAGGGATAGAAACCTCAGAACAATTTGATTTAATTAAATCTTTAGGAGCAAACTATGCTCAAGGATATATGTTTTCTAAGCCTTTAAATATAAACTCGGTTGAACAAACCCTTAATTCTTTATTTGAATCTTATTCTATAACTGGAAAATTTAATGACTATGTTAACTCAGTTTATAAGTAGAGCTTTTACACTATTAATAATCCCCATACTGATTGGTTGTCAGCGGGAATCTATTAAAATAGATACTTCAAATGTTCCTTTGAAAACTTCATCAAAGCCTGTTATTTTGGGAGAAATTTCTGATGATCCTACAGAAGTTTTTGAGATATTTCAACCTTTCGCTGATCATTTAACTCAGAAAATAAATGAGGACAAAAACACATTAGGAAAAATTGAAGTTGCCCCTAATATGGAAACAATGTCAAAATGGCTAAAGTCGGGAAAAGTGGAGTTATACTTTGACAGTCCTTATCCTGCTTTTTTGGTTAGCGAAGCATCCGATGCTCAAGTAATTTTAAGTCGCTGGAAAGGAGGTGTTTCCTCTTATAAAAGCGTTATTATTGCCCTTCGGAAACAAGAAGTTAAAAAAACAAATAATCTACAAGGAAAAACAATCGCCTTTGAAGAAAATTTTTCTACATCTGGGTATATGCTTCCCTATCTTTATTTAAAAGAACAAGGATTAAATTTGACTGAAAAAACTTCCAATACTCAATTTATTTCGGATAGTGAAATTGGCTATATTTTTAGTGGTAGTGATAATAATTCTTTGCAATGGTTAATTAGTGGTCGTGTGGCGGCAGCTGCTATGGGTTCCGTTGATTTTGAACAGCTACCCGAAGAAACTCGCCAACAATTTATAATTATTGCTGAAACTAAATCAGTGCCTCGCCATCTGTTAGTTATTTCTCCTACTCTATCTGAAAGCAAAGTAATTAGACTGAAAAAGATTCTCTTAGAAATGAATGAAAGCGAGTCAGGACAAAAAATTTTAGAGCAATTTGAGAAAACCACAAAATTTGCTGAATTACCCGAGGATCAAACTGAAATTTTTAAGGAGATTCGTCCTCTTATTAACCCTATCAGTGAGCAAGCAAATAAGCATAATTAAAGTTACAACAGAACAGTGTGTTAAATTTTGCTAAAATCCATGTTTTTGATTATTCACCTATATTAGAATGTTGTTTTAAGGGTAATCACTTACTATCAAGTAGTCTAAAAATGTCTCAGCAAAATACTAGCAAAAAGACTGAAAGAAAAAAAGAGAAGAAAACATGGCCAATCTTTTTTCGTTCAAAAGAAGCGACCGTTGGTGAGTTTGTCATTTTACTCATTGTGGGATTGGGAGGTTATGGTTATTGGCATTGGATTGATCAACCGAAACCCACGTTATCCACTGAAGCTACGGAGATTGTAGAATCAACTTCAGAAACAATTTCTGATATACAAAAAGAACTATTTAATTCGAAACCAGAACCGACCGATGAACAAGTTGAGAACTCAGGAGAACAATTAGAAGAATTACAATCGGAATTAAAAGTATTTTCGCAGGAAATTTTTATTCCAAATGCTAATGAAATAGACCAAATCTTAGAAAAAATTATTATTGATTTCAACAAGATAAAAGATTTGGAAAATGAAGAAGAGAAAGACAAGATTTTAGAAAATATTGGAAATAACCTAATTAATCTGCAAACAATACTCACAGGACGTGAGCTATTTTGGTCAAATAATAAAAAGTGGGTTGAAGTTATTTGTTGGACTCTTTTTGGGACTCTCCTGTATTTAATTCAGCAAACAGCTGAATATAGACTAAGAGTGGATAATAAAATCAAAGAGGACAAGAATAACCAAGGTAATGAAGATAATCAAGAAGGAGAAGATAAGGGTAATGAAGCAAATAAAAGACGAGCAGAAAATTATCTGCAACGTCATAAGCGACAATACTATTCATTTCTTCTACGGGGGCCTTTTATTTCTTTAAGCATTTTATGGGTTTTAAATGCTTCCAATCTCAACATTGCAGGATTTTCTTTACAACTATCAGAGATTAGTCCAAAAGTGTTAGTATCGCTGGCGTTTATTTTGGGGTATTTTAATAGAGTTGCCATTAGCCAACTCAATTTAATTGTTTCCGCTATTTTCAAAGATGCTTGGGATCAAACCGTCAGAAATATTGATATTGATCCCTGCGCTGAAAAAGTTGAATATGGGAGTTATTGCAATTTCAGTGTTATTCCAGATGTTAAAGTCCAATGGAGTATTCTTTCTCATCCAAAAACGGGAACCATTGATGCAGCAACAGGTATGTTTATTGCTCCCCCTAAAGCAGGGTATTATTGTGAAACTAACGGGGAAGGTCAGCTAGAATAGAAAAAATTTGATGATGAAACACCAGAAGATAAGCAAAATCAAGTTATTATTCGCGCAGTTAGAGAAGATGAGCCATCAATTAGTACGATAGCATTAGTAATTTTGACAAAGAAGGGAGAAGATAATAAAAATGGTGCAGCATCAGTGACTGTGTCAGAGGAGGAAGGAGATGATCAAAATGATGCAACATCAGTGACTGTGACAGAGGAGGAAGGAGATGATGAAAATGATGCAGCATCAGTGACTGTGACAAAGAAGGAAGGAGATGATCAAAATGATGCAGCATTAGTGACTGTGACAGAGGAGCAAGAAGATAATAAAAATGATGCCACTACTACTTGAGTCAAAGGTCATTAACTCTCATAATATATTGTAAAAAATTATCATCATTCCTATGGCATTTACTCAAAATCCGATCAAGTTTGGAACCGATGGCTGGCGTGGTGTAATAGCAGCCGATTTTACTTTTGAAAGAGTCGCTATGCTGGCTCCTTTGGCTGCTAAAATTTTAGAAGAGAATTACGGACCATCTGGCAGCGATCGCAAAATTATTGTGGGCTACGATCGCCGTTTCTTAGCTGAAGAGTTTGCTGAAGTGACGGCAAAGGCTATCATCGAAGCGGGTTACGATGTCATTTTATCCCAATCTTATGCCCCGACACCCGCGTTTAGTTGGGCTGCCAAAGCACAAAACGCACTAGGAGCGATTGTTTTAACCGCCAGTCATAACCCTGCTAAGTATTTAGGATTAAAGGTTAAAGGGGCTTTCGGTGGCTCGGTTGCTCCAGCCATTACCCAACAAATCGAAGCGTTGATTGTTGATCCCCCTACATTCTCTGCTTCTCCTGGCACTTTAAGCAGTTTTGACCCTTGGGAAAGCTACTGTCAAGGGTTGCAGAAAAAAGTTGATATAAAGGGCATTCAAGAGGCAATTAAAGCAGGGAAATTAAAGGTGTTTGCCGATGTAATGCACGGTGCTGCTGCCACTGGGTTAGAAAGATTGTTGGGATGCCCTATCGAAGAGATTAATGGCGATCGTGATCCCTTGTTTGAAGGAGGCGCACCGGAACCGCTACCCCGTTATTTAAGCAAATTATTTACCAGCATAAAAACCCTTGCAAGTCAAGGGGATAAAAGTTTAAGAGTGGGATTAGTATTCGATGGAGATAGCGATCGCATTGCGGCGGTGGATGGACAGGGAAACTTCCTTAGTTCTCAAATCCTAATTCCTATCCTAATTGACCATTTAGCTAAACGAAAAGGGTTCACTGGAGAAATTATTAAAACTGTCAGTGGTTCCGATTTAATTCCCCGTCTGGCAGATGTGTACAATTTGCCTATTTATGAGACTCCTATCGGTTATAAGTATATTGCGGATAGAATGTTAAATGCTGAGGTTTTAATCGGAGGTGAAGAATCGGGAGGAATCGGTTATGGAACCCATATTCCTGAACGAGATGCCCTTTTATCTGCATTATATGTTTTAGAAGCAGTGGTAGAAAGCGGGCAAGATTTGGGACAATACTATGGACAATTACAAGAAAAAACAGACTTTAATAACGCCTATGATCGCATAGATTTACCCTTAGCAAATATGGAGGTTAGAGCCAAATTATTAAACCGTTTAGAAACGGAACCTTTAACAGAAGTTGCCGGGCAAAAGGTAGAAAGTTGTGATACTAAAGATGGCTATAAACACCGTTTAACTGACGGTAGTTGGTTACTCATTCGCTTTAGTGGAACCGAACCTGTTCTTAGATTATACTGCGAATCTTTAACCACTAAACAAGTGCATCAAACCTTAAATTGGGCAAAAGATTGGGCTAGTTCTGTTTAATTTTTTTTACCATTAGGGATAATTGATTAATTATCCCTAGCGAATTTAGATTATTCAGCAGTCCAAACTACCTCATCACCTTGTCCCCAAAACCCATCGTATTTAGTTAATTTCAAATCTCCATGCACTTTTATTTGACAAGCTAATCGGCGATTTTTCTCTGGGGAATGGGGAGGAAAAGAATGTCTTGCTTTATCTTTCCAGTTAGCTTCGGAAACTGAACCTTCTATCTCCACAGAACAAGTTCCACAGCTTCCGATTCCTCGACAATTTATTATTTTGGCTTTACCATTATGAAGATCAATGTCATTCCTAATAAGAACAAGGCGTAAATTTTCACCCTCACTGCAAGTAATAGTTTTTCCTTGAGCAACAATTTTAAACATAGGATAAATTATCAGTTTTTTCCTGATTATACATTATTTTAATGGAAAAAAATTGACTATCCAGTTAAGATAATTCCTAAAACCATCATAATTGCTAACATCGTCGTATTTCTATAATCGCTTTACTTTTTTGTGGTCTGCTAATAATTTAGGTAATTATAAAATTGCTGTTATAGGTATTTGTGACAGTGAACTTAAAGTCATTGAGATGAGAGTTATTTAATTTTTGTGTCATTGGAAGCATCCTTACGCAAACAAAAATGTATTTTTTGTGTTATCTTTTATGTAGAAAATTTATGCAGGAACATTGCACATTCAAGAATTATAAAGGTAGTGCTTAGATATGATTAGTAAAGACAACAATTCTGCTATGATTAGACTCGGACAGTTTATGAAATGGCAAAATTTAGTGCAAAGCGGTGGTGAAGCAAAAATAAGAATTCAAGGGGGAGAAGTAATGGTTAATGGTTATGTGGAGACACGACGGGGACGACAATTAGTTGTGGGAGATAAAGTCACTTTTAATGGCAAACATTATGAGGTTAGTTTGTAAGTTTTTCCTATTTATTTTCATTCAAAAGACTATATTTAACTTTCTTGGGTTACAGTTATAGAAGATTTATCTTTCCCAGAGAATATAGTACCCCATCTAATTGTTAATAGTCTCGGGACTAGCAAGCAGAATAAACCGTTTATAACTAACATTACCCATAATTGCAGATTAGTCATTTCCATAGAAAAAACACCCTTTTTCCTTCACCCTTTCTATTATGCCCGCTCTTTTCTTAAAAAGGAACAATAATAAGGTTTAAATTTCTTGTTAGATAGATAAGTTTTGCTGAAGTTACATACGACTAAATATCTAAACCTCTTGAACTCAATAAAACTTTACGCTTTTTTCTAGCAATTTCCTGTAAATTAATAATACGATCAGTTTCGTCAACAATTTCTCCAGTTAATACTTCTAAAACATCCTCTAAAGTTACTACTCCTGCAACTCCACTGTATTCGTCTAAAACTACCATCAAATGTTCATGAGTATCTTGAAAAGTCTTCAGTAACTTATCTGCTTTAATAGTTTCAGGGACATAATAAACTTGACGCACTAACTGATTAATTTTTTGATTTTCTCTACCTTTAATGATTGCAGTTAATAATTCGTCTTTGAGGCAATATCCAATCACGCGATCAATAGATTCGTCCACAACTAAAATTCTACTATGTGCAGAAATAATAATTTCTTGTTGAGACTCAATTAAAGTGGAGTTTCCTAATAAAAAGGTAACAATAACCCTAGGAGTCATTAAGTCAGCTGCGGTTAAATCATTAAGTTGAAAGACTCGTTGAATCATCTCCGCTTCGTCGTCTTCTATCACACCTTCTTTGTGACCAATAGTGGTTAAAAAACGTATTTCTGCTTCATTAGTTGTTGCTAACTTTCTCTGTTTAGTAAAAGGGGAAGTTATTTGTTCCATCAACCACACTAGAGGAGTAAAAATAACCGTTAAAAACTGTACAGGAATGGCAACAGCTAACGCAATGGGTTCAGAATATCTTTCTCCAACAGTTTTCGGTACAATTTCACCACAAACAATAATTAAAAATGTTAAAACACTAGAAAATAATCCCAACCAAGCATCTCCTAGAACCTTAGCGGCTAAGCTTCCAATGACAATACTGCCAACAATATTAAAAATATTATTGAGAATTACAATAGTGGCAATAGGACGGTTCATTTTGCTACGAATAGACTGTAAAACTACTGCTGTTCTTTTTTTTGATTGAGCTAATTGTTTAACTCTAATCGGTGAAATAGAAAATAAAGCGGTTTCTGCACAAGCACAAATTGCTGAACCAGTTAAGACAATTAAAACCACAAAAATAATATTTAACATAATAAATTTAATCTGTATTATTTTCTAAAATTTTATCTCGAATCATCAAAGCTGTCGCAGGTGCTAGTAGGATACCGTTGCGATAATGACCAGTAGCTAATAAAATATGAGGATAGTTAGGAACCTCCTTAATTATAGGTGCGGCTTCTCCATCTGGACGTGGACGTTTTCCTGACCAAGTATTAACAACCTCTCCCTTTTCTAAACTGGGACAAAAAGAAAAAGCCTGTTTTTTTATATTTTCTAATAATTCTTCTTGTGCCGAAACTTCTCCCATTTGATCAGGAAATTCTACTGTAGCACCAATCCAATATTCCTGCTCATTCAAAGGAGCAATATGTACGTCTTCTCCTGTAATAACAGGCTGAAAATTAACGTCTCCTAAAGGATGATCCAACTTAATTCTTAATGCTTGACCAAGAACCGGTTTAATCTTAACCATTGGTTGTAAGTCATCAATTAAAGGAGTCGAACCCAAACCAGCACAAATAACTAACCAATCGGTTTCTAGGGTCTGGTATGATGTTTTTATCTGGTACGATTGAGCATTATTTGAATCATCTAGACCTGTTGGGGTAATATTTTCAACTTTGACACCAAATTGACAATTTACACCATTTTGAGAAGCGGCTAAAATAAGGTTTTCTGTTAAAAGTTTCGGATGGATTTGTCGATCTTGAGGGGAATAAATAGCCCCAATAATACGCTCATTTGTAACTTGAGGACAGTATTTTAGTAACTTATTTTTGTCCCAAATTTCTAGAGGATATCCCTGATTATGACGAAATTGTTGTAGCTTTTCCCATCTTTCTAGAGGATCATCCTGGAAACGTAACATAACAATTCCTTGATCATTAACAGGAATTTTGCGATTTGTTAGCCCTTCTAACTCAGGAATTAAAGTTGAATAGCGTTCTAAACTAAGTTGCCGTAGTTTCCAACCTCTCCCCTTAGTTTTGTGGCTAATAATACCCATCAAAACCCCCAAAGCTGCTCCTGTAGAACCAGATGCTGGTTCTTTTTCATCAATTAAAGTAATGTTTAAACCTTTAATTAAACTTAATTCGTAGGCAATGGTCGCTCCAATGATGCCGGCTCCAATAATAGTAATACGAGTCATATCATTTCTAGTTATTAGTCATTGATTATCAATGATTATCGAATATTTTGCCGATTATATTTTTGTGATAATTTTCTATAGTTATGGGGGCATAAATACTATGCCCCCATAAATGTAATAACCAAGACGAGTTAGCTAGTGGGAAGTAAATCCAAGAAACCTTGTAAATCATCCACTGCTTTACCATACTGACGTTTTGCAGCTGTCAAGTTACGATCCTTGGCAGCAGCATCTAAGCGTTCAAAGTCACTAAATAAAGCCTTAGATAAGTTTCTCGCTTCTTTTTGATCTTTTGGCAACAAAGAACGGGTCAAATTGCTCATTTCTTGACGAATACCCCCCAAAGGTCCATGAATATAGGTACGGGTATCAATCCAATTTTCATCCGCGATAAACCCTTTGAGAACATCCAAATTTTTCTGAGCTTCCTCGATGGGTTCGGCTAGCAGTTGCAACTGCTCGATTTTTTCAGGGGCGTAGGTAGTGGGAATAGAGGCTTTAGGACCCCCACAACTAACACAAAAGATGGCTACAGCCATCAATAATAAAGACAGAATAGACCGAAGACGTGGCATAGTTTAAACTTTGCTAATGATATTGAATAGACTCCTCAGTTGATTTTCTCAAGAATTGAGTAAATTGGTCAATGTTTTTATCTAGATTTTTTGTACTAATTGAGGGATGTTCTGAGTTTAGAATTTTCTTAGGCAGAAAGAGACTTAGTGACATCCTCCCACGCTAACTGCTAAGAGCAGTATAGCGTGGGCTTCCCAAC
>NZ_JARVCN010000076.1:0-11568 GCF_038442745.1 Crocosphaera sp. Alani8 | reverse complement strand
ACTGGTTTGCTCATTGCTGTTACTGTACCTCATAACTGTGGGAAATGCTATAATAATCAGCGATCAATTCTGATTAATGGACAATTGGGCTTAAACAATGGAAAATTAAAGCTGAGTTATTTATCAAATTTTATGACAGAGTATTAGAATGTTGTATAAACGAAATACATTGTTATTCAACTGGTTTTAAAAAAGTTGAAAATGGCTTACTATCCAGTATAGAACTTTTTGTAAAAATAGACTTATGTGCGTAGAAAATAGAGGGAAAGAAATAGGGTGAAATTAAGGAGGGTATCGAGATAACCGTAGTATTTTATGTCAAAAACTCTCTGATTAATCTCACAGTAATCTCCCAAAAATATCTTCAAACTCTCTGAAGTTAGTTCGGAGTTAAAATGATAAGAAAAATCTATAATTTGAGAAGATTTTTTCTGAGAGTCATTCCCTACGCTCTCCTAAGAGTCTCCTTAAAATCTCTAAAGAATCTCTCAAAACTCTTTTGATTGATAACTCTCGTAAAACTCTCGTATAATTCTCCTGCTGAAAAATTAAAAGTAGCTCAAGTTAGGCTCAAAAGATAGAGGAAGTTTTCCAAAAGAAGAAGAGAAGAAGATGTCTAAAATAAATTGAGAAAAAGGGTTGACGATTAAAAAAAGAGTTGCTAGGATAAAATCCATCTGATGTTTGAATGGACAACAATTAAAACGAGTCAGGCATTCCAGTAATAATATTATCGATTACGAATCCCAACCTGACCGAGAGAATGGAGTTCTATCTCACAGCAGAGCAACCCAAGGTAGCTAGACAAAAATACTCGTCTGAGTCCCTTTTTGGGGAGAGTAAAAAGTCGGCAAAAATCTAAAAAAGGAACTTTGTTTTATATCCTGGCTGGCAACCAAGAACAACTGAAATAAATAGACAATCAACTGTCAAAATGAAAACCGTCACCTAATGGCGATAGGTAGTCGGTTAAAAATCGAAGAGTTATTTTGGCGAGTGACTCTTTGAAAAAAGTCAAGAACTAAGCAGTCTTAGAATACCTGTGGTCAAAAGACTACAAGAATTTCAGAACAGCTAAAGACGAATGCTGCTAGAAATTTGATAGGTAATTCGGCACAAGCAAGAAACTAACTTGGCTATCAATGACAGCAAAGAATGTATTGTCTTTATTTCAAGGTTGTATGGTATGCCGGTCAGGAAATTTTTCGTTGATTATTTACAGAGAAAAGGAGGAGTGAGGTGTCAAGCTTAACGTTGGTATTCGACCCATCATCGAGCTTAAGCAAAGGGTTATATAGCTTGTCCGATGGACAAATGCAGGTAATGACCATGGAGCCAGACCTGGTAAAAGTGTCCAAGTCCTCTCTAGAGCAGTTAGAACAAGGAAGTGTCGGCATAAGTTTCCCAGAAAACGAAGCAATAGTGGGATACGGAAATGGATATTATGCTGTGGGTTTTGTGGCTAGAAGTCAATTCTATAGTTACGACCATCTCAAACAACTTAAATACGAGAAAGCAGTACCAAAAGTATTAGGGATGGTGGGGGCAATAGCACAAAGGAAACGCTTAAGGTCAAAGTTTGGCTTAAAGTTAGGAATCTTGTTGCCTTATTGCGAATATCAAGATCGTCTCAAATTAAAGACAGTGTTAAAAGAGGCGTTGTCTCAATTCAGCTTTCGGCATCAATCCTATCAAGTCGAGCTTGAGTTCTTTGAATGTTTACCAGAAGGGTCTGGAGTATTGCTAAGAGGGGGAAATCGGCAGAATCATAGTGCCTCAAAAAGTCTCTTGGTGGTAATGATAGGATATCGCAATGTTTCCTATCTATTAATGGAAAGAGGGAAACTGACAAGAGGGGAAACGGAGGATTTAGGGTTTGTTTGGTTGATTAATAAAGTGAAAGAAGCCACCTCTGGATTGAAAGCGACTGAGTTGATTGTGCCAATTATTCAAGGGGGACGAAACGTCAACAAAACTCCCTTCAAATCATTACTAAAAAGTCAGTCAGACTCCCTAAGAAAAGAAGAATTAACCGAAATTGTTAAGGCAGTTCAAATGGCTCGTGAACAGTATAAAGAGATTCTGCTTAATTGGTTAGTTAGTCGTCAATTCCCTTCAGTCGATGAGGTTATCTTATCAGGAGGAACCGCTAATTACTATCGAAAAGAATTAGAAAACTTCTTTTCTGAACAATCATATCATTGGGCAGATTCCTTAGAAAATAAGGTCAAAAAACTGGTAGAACCTCATCAATATGATAACCAGTTCCGTTATCGGTTAACGGATATCTACGGTTATTATTTTTACCTACAGTATTTGTTAAGAAAACATCAATCACTTTCGGGGGGGAAACTAACAAAATGCGAAGCGTAAAAGAGGAAAAACGATTTAGTTATGTGTTTAAGCATAGGGTTAACGAAGCCAATCTTGAATGGGGATTGATTAAATACTATCAATCTATCACCCCCGAAACCCTCAGAGAAATGTTATTAGAAGCTAGTACAACTTTTTGGATAGCTCATGTTACTTATCAACGGACTCTTGAGTTGTGGGAAGCTTATGGTCAAGCTACTGATGCTATCTATAAGCTCTTGATGCAAATTGAATATCTGGTGACTCATTTTAACCTTGACCCAATATCAGAAAGGACAACCTCATTACTATTACCAGAGATGGCTGTAGAACCAACTGAGTTGGTCTTTAGATACCAGGGAAAAACTGGCACACGGTACGGTGAATTGATCCAATTTTGTCAAAGTAATCAAACTCTGTTCAGCAATTATCGAAAAGTGCTTTATCCTAGTGTGGCTTTTTGGGGGGCAATAGCTTGGCAAGAACTAGGTTTATTATCTTCTTCTCAAGAAAAGGAAATGGGGTCTTATTGTGTCTATCTGTTGCATCAGCATATACATTTCCTGGAGAACCGCTTTTGTTTCCCTCTAAAGGGTTTCTTCTGTGATGACCCCCAGAAAAACCAAGTGAAAACCTTTGTTAGTAATCAGCCTAAAGCTTCGCCGGCTCATGTTACCTCAGAGCCTGAACTAACGATGGACAATGAGCAACCATGTAACTCTCAAGAAGAGGATGATGACTGGCTCAATGAAGAAGGACCCTTTGATGGTTTTGCCCAAAGTTTATCCCAAGAGTTTAACGATTTGAATTAAAAATTACAACAATATTTGTTCATAGGAGGAACAAAAGATTATGACATCCCAGAGTATGAATAACAGCAAAGAAGCTCTTATCGAAGAGTGGGGCATTGAACCGGAAACTTTAGATGAGTATATCGAAGCAGTTCAACTAAATCCCAATCAACCTGAATATTCCCCCGAACAAATCAATTTACTGTATAAATATCATTCTTTGAGTTCAGACGAAAAGGATAGTCAAAATTTACTTGATTGTTATCAACAGAGTTTGGACGAGGGGCAATCCGTTTCCGAAGCCTTGGATGAGGTCATCAGTTTAATGAATAATGACTCATCTTTTGCCCCATTCGTAGAAGACGAAAATCTCCCCTCGTCCAATGCTCAATCAACATCAACGCAACGAGTAAATGAACCAGTCTCTTTATTAGCTCTCTTAGGATTAGCCGAACAACTCACCAATAAACCCATGACCATTACACGGGGATTAGAATTCTTGAAAGTTTGTGGTTTAAGCGAACAACCTCAATATAACCCAGACATGGCTAATCGCTTTCTCGATGCGGTAGATAGGGTCACGAATCAAGGAGAAAGTTTCGCAGCGATCGCCTCGGACTACGGAGTAAGCCAAGGAGCATCTGGGATGGAATGGATGCAAACTAGAACTCAGGTGGATGCACAAAAAATTCAGGGATTAATGCAAGACGAAGGCACTCAGACAGCCGTGGAGTTGACTACGGTTTATCGGCAAATGCTTCTGAGTAAGGTTAAAGAAAATTTTCTTAACGGAGAAGTTAACCAAGCATACACACAAGGTCAGCAGCAACTTGCAGCAGAGAACGATCGTTGGGATGAAGTGCGAGAACAGTTGCGAAAAGACCGTGAAGCAATGGGCTTAGGGGGTAGGTCTTATGTCATTGACGTAACTCCTACCGAATCACTCTCGTCTTCTCCTCAAGCTCAATTACCCCAAGGTGAACAGGAGGGATGATGTCTGACTCACCTCAACCCCAAACCTTAACCTTGTCTATGGTCATCCAAAAAGCTGAAGAAACCTTAAACCAAGCCATTCCTATTGGCACTGTCACCCAAATATTAACCGTGTTTGGCTTGGAAAATAAGCAAGGCTTCACCCCTGCTGAATGTGAACTATTTAACACTGGTTGCATTCTGGTTCTTAAAGAGGGATTGTCCCCTGAAAAAGTGCCGTCCATATTATCTGCATCTGGGTTAAAACGAGTTCTGGAGATCGATACTACAAAAAAGTCCCAACAGATCAGCCAACAGATGGGGATGGAAATGGCCATACTTCAACAACAGATAAGCCGACAACTACCCTATCTAATGCAGAGGACTCTAGAGCATTGGATCAACAGTGGACTGGTCTGTCTCATCGCCAACGAAGCCAGAAGCCAAATCTTAGCAGCCGAAAGGACAAAAAAACCCTTGGACAAAGACTTCTCGGATTGGTGCGCTTCAATGCCCACTCGACTCCCTCAACTCAAAAAACAACTCCAGCAACAACGGCATCAAAACCGGCAACAGTAAAAGTTCGACCAATGAAAGATTCACCCATGCAAAGTTGGGTTGATACTTACCTTGGGCATGAACTATATAAGGCGGTTTCCCAAAATGCCAATTTTCTCGAAGTGGGACGACAGCAATTTGCCCTTGAAAAACAACGAGACGAACATCGATTACGAGTACATCGGCAATGGTCTACTTTTCTCAATATCTATTTTGTCGCCGGTGCGATCTCTGTTGGGTCTTTGGCCATAGGGATAACCCTAGGGATTAATCTACCTGAAGGCATTGTCTGTCGTTCTGAACATACCCTTTGCTATCATCTGCGATTACGCCAGCAAAAAACAATTTTGTAACTAATTTTCTAGGAGCCAAAAATGGAAAAACAAATCTTTAATCAGGAAAATGCTACAGTCCGCTCTAACCCTAATTGGATGAATTACGATACTGATAGAGATGGATTGACTAATAGAGAAGAAAGGGTCATCGGAACAGATCCTTATGCTGAAGATAGCGACGGGGACAGAAAATTAGATGGACAAGAGGTTATTCATGGGGGTCAACCAGGACAACCAAAAACACAACTTGAGTGCATCCGAGAAGAATATTACCAGATAGCACAAGGAATGGTTGGGGATAGTTGCAAGAATTGGCAAGATGTTTACAACGGAGTTAAAGGAGATAAGCCTATTGGTCGCAACTTAGACTGGATGGTGTTTACTCTTGGACTCCAACAAGGAAAATCTATCGAACACTCCGCAGAGTTATTATCTCAGAGTCCCTTCCTACAGTGGCATTATCAACACGGTAATATGAACCCCCAACAGATGGTTGATTATACCAATGATTTGATTGATGAATATTGTTTTGCCCAACAACGACAACAAAGACAACAATTAGATTTAGAGCAATAACAAACATTTTACTAACCTCATTTCTGATCTTAGATGGGGTTAGTATTTTCTCTCGATTATCTCAATCGTTGATACTTTACAAAGTTTTATTGGTAACCTCTTAAGCGTTGGTAAATGAGTCCAGGTGATTTCAGCATTTCACAGATTTCAAGATAGTACCAATTCATACGAATTGTCTCAAGCACTGTGTCACTTGCCCACCGATGATTTAGAGTATCAAAGCTATCGACGGGATCCCCCCATTCAGGATAAACTCCCTGACCAACGTGAATAATTGGGTCTTGATTCAGTTGTTGGAACCCACAACTGTCAATCATGAAAATTCGATGATCTTCTAACTGAATTACGTCACAGACATCAGTAGAACGACTATTTTTCTGCCACTCAACCTTCTCAGATTTAGGATAGTCATTTTGAGTTGTTCTCCAAACTTTACTAAGATAGCTATCAAGATTATTATTGATTTCTTGCTCACTATCTTTTATATCGAGAATCGCTGTTAATTCAACGGAATCAGCTTTAACCGATGATGGTAATTGTTGGTTTAAAAAATGATTTAAACGAGTAACAGCCCAATTTTTCTGTTGTAGCACCAAAAAAAGCATTACTTTCACTCCTCATATAGCGGCGTAATTTACTATGTAGTCAATCATTTTTGAAGTGTTTTATTATTAACTACACTTACATTTTAATGGTAATTAAAGTAGAAATCAACCTATTATTAATTCGTAGATTTGATCAATGATAGTTGATTAATAAACAAAGCTGTATCAATAGACAGAAATAATTTTAAATCTTGGTGATTAAATGACTTTTAATTGATGGTATTTATGATGAATTATTGGGAAGCTTTTTTGAGGTATAATAGTTAAGCAGGAGTCATTATAGCAGTTCCCATACTTGTGAGGTACAGAAGTTATCTCTTTGAGGCAGAAGGCAGGGGGCAGGAGGCAGAAGTTAGGTGTACCTCATGAGTCCGAGAAACGCTATATATTTCTTGTAAATGAGCTAATAGTTACTACGTTTTGATCCTAAAATGGCTGCCACTACCAATCCCACTAGAACGAATTATTCTGATGGCAAAGACGAAACCTTGACTGGCGTTGTCGAACGTATCACATATCACGCGCCTGATTCTGGTTACACTGTGGCTAAAATGCAAGTGAAGGGATGGAGGGAGTTGATAGCCATCATTGGTAACTTCCCAAACATTCAAGCCGGCATGACATTATCAGTTAAGGGTTATTGGTACGATCATCCCAAACATGGCCAACAATTCCAGGTTAAAAACTATACTGAATCTAAGCCGGCAACTATTACAGGCATTGAAAAATATCTCGGAAGTGGACTAATTAAGGGTGTGGGTCCCGTAACAGCACGTCGAATAGTCGCCCATTTTCAATTAGAGACACTTGATATTATTGAAAATCAAATTGAGCGTTTGGTAGAAGTTCCTGGCATCGGCAAGAAACGGGTCAAGATGATCCAAGATACTTGGGCCCAACAAAAAGCTATCAAAGATGTGATGATTTTCTTGCAAGGTCATGGGGTATCGACCACCTACGCCGTTAAGATATTTAAGCAGTATGGAAATAACGCCATTGCCATTGTGAGCGAGAATCCCTACCAGTTGGCTATAGATATTTTTGGCATAGGGTTCCACACAGCCAATCAAATAGCCATACAGGTTGGCATATCACCCTGGTCAAAGTACCGCTACAAATCAGGGTTACTGCACATACTCTCAAGTGCAGCCGAAGATGGTCATTGTTTTTTACCCTTGCCTGAATTGGTAAACGAGTCGGTTGAGTTACTAAGTTTTGATGAGTTTGATGCAGACAAGGATGCTGTCAAACAAATCATTACCGAAATGGTAGAAACCGAAGAACTCAAAGTAGAAGTAGCAGAGGGAGAAATGTGGTTGTGCTACAAACCTACTTTTTACTATACAGAGGCTAATCTAGCTAAACTATTACTAAAGCACATAGAAAAACCTGTAACCGTTGATTTACCCCGTGTCAAGAATTGGATAGAACGGTACACCCAAAGTAAAGGGATTAAACTATCATCCCAACAAACAGAAGCAGTAATCAAGGCAGCTTCTGAGCGGGTGATGCTTCTTTCAGGGGGTCCGGGTTGTGGGAAAACTTTCACGCAAAAAACTATGGTTTCTCTCTGGCAGGCCATGGGGAAAAAAATTGGCTTGGCTGCTCCCACTGGTAGGGCTGCTCAACGCTTGGGTGAAATGGCAGGACTTGAAGCGAAAACCATCCATAGGTTACTGGATTTCGACCCAAAAAGAATGGGTTTTAAACGGAACTCTGATAACCCATTACCCTTTGATGCGGTTATTGTCGATGAAGCTTCAATGGTGGATCTGTTTCTGGCACATTCTTTAGTTAAAGCGATCGCCCCTAATTGTCAGCTTTTACTGGTAGGTGATTGTGATCAATTGGAGAGTGTCGGCCCAGGAAAAGTTCTCAATGATTTACTTGAGTCAGGGAAAATCCCAGTTGTTAAACTCACCCAAGTTTTCAGGCAAGCTGCGACCAGTGCCATTATAAAAAATGCTCACCAAATAAACCAGGGACAATATCCTTTCCTAGAACCTATTTCGGCTAATCCTAAGTCTGATTGTTTGTTACATCCTGGGGGAAGTGAGCCTCAAAATAGCGTAGAAGCGATCTCAAAATTACTTACCGATTTTATTCCCAAACAGGGTTTTGACCCTAGGAACGATGTACAGGTTTTGTGTCCTATGACTAGGGGAATGGTTGGAACGAGAAATCTTAATCAGGTGTTGCAGCAGCTTCTTAATCCCCCATCACCTGATAAGTCTGAAGTTACCGCTATGGGTAAAACTATAAGAGTAGGCGATCGCATAATACAACTGAAAAACGATTACAACCGTGATGTGTATAACGGGGACTTGGGAATAGTTAAGTCCATCGATCCCATAGAAAAATCCCTGATTGTAATTGTAGATGATAAGGATGTGGAATATGATTTTGCCGATCTTAATGAAGTGGGGTTAGCTTGGAGTATTTCTATTCATAAGTCCCAAGGCTCAGAATATCCCGTTGTGATTATGCCCATTTCAATGTCCCATTATGTCATGCTGTCTAGGAATCTTATTTATACAGGGTTAACTCGTGCCAAGAAACTGGTCCTTATTGTTGGGGAGAAAAAGGCGATCGGTATTGCTGTTAATCAAGGTCATCGTCGGCAGCGATATACCAGACTGGTGGAGAGGTTATCTGAGAAAGTTTTTTAGACA
The DNA here is from genome assembly GCF_038442745.1 of Crocosphaera sp. Alani8. Taxonomy (NCBI): domain Bacteria; kingdom Bacillati; phylum Cyanobacteriota; class Cyanophyceae; order Chroococcales; family Aphanothecaceae; genus Crocosphaera; species Crocosphaera sp. Alani8. The sequence goes on along the minus strand of NZ_JARVCN010000076.1, from coordinate 2,707 downwards.
AAAGTTGATATATGGAACTTAGGAGATAACAATGAACTCTTTACAATTAGTTTCATATATTGATATATGATTCATATATCGATATATGAACTTCATAGGTCTTTAGGAAACTTAACAAATGCAAGTTAGACTAGCCATAATTAGTAATGCTGGAGGAAGCGGAAAATCTACTCTAGCAGTTCATCTAGCTTATGCAGTAGCACAATATAAATACAAAGTAGCTTTAATGGATTTAGATCCTCAAGGAACTCTGACGCTATTTTGTGGATTCCCATCGCCAGAACCGAATGAAACTTTAAGTGCTGTTTTAAAAGAAGATTTTAAAGGAAACTGGCCATTAGTATCTTGTTGGAAAGACAAGACTGATTATGTAAGTGTGTGTCAAGGTGGTATGACTCTAACACAAACAGCCGATGAATTAGTTCTACACAAGCGAGGGGCATATTTATTAGAGGATTGTTTATTGGACTATCCGTTGAACCATGATTTAGTTATTTTTGATTGTCCCGCTACTTTAGGCCCGTTAGTTCTAATCGCTTTAACTGCTTGTACTCATATATTAGTTCCAGTTCAAGTAGAACCTAAATCGATACAGGGATCGGCCAGATTATTGGAATGGTATTATTTTCATTGTCGATATTTGAGACTTCAACCCTATCCAGAGATTTTAGGTTTTGTTCCCAATCAATATGATAAAAAACGTGCTGCTCATCGGCAAATTTTATCGGCTTTACCCCAACAACTAGAAAGCATGAAAATTCCGACTTTTGATGCTGTAAGAGAAAGTACCGAATTTGTTAATGCTAGTGGGATGGGCTTCCCACTTCAGATTTATCGGCCAGCCCATCCTGCTAATAAGGATTTTAGACCTATTGTTTCCAACTTAGTTAACTTAATTAAAAAAGAGAATTAAAATTATGACTCGTCAACAATTTCAAGTAGATAACTGGTTTAGTGGGGCTAAACAATCTCAACAACTTGAGTCAACTCAAGAAGAATTAAGTAAAGCTCAAGGAGAAATTCAGACATTAACTGAAGAAATAAACAAATTAAGAGATAGTAAAACTCATTCAGAAACTGTTGAAAAATCAATTGTTAATTTAAGAACAGAATTAGAGAAACAATCGGGAAAACAATTAGTTCCAATTGATTTAATTAAACCAAATCCTGAACAACCTCGAAAAACAATATTACCTGAAAGTATTGAAGTAATGGCTATTTCTTTAGCAAAAGAAGGACAATTAAGTCCCATTATTTTAATTGAAACCGTAGCGAATGATTATTTGATATTTGATGGAGAAAGAAGATGGCGTGGAGGGAAAAAAAATCAATGGGAACATATTGAGTCCGTTATTATAAAAAAACCTCAAGATTTACATCGTAAGGCTTTATTAACCAGTCTCCATCGAGAAGACTTAAATTCTTTAGATAAAGCCGAGGCAATTCTTTTGGAAATCGTTTCCAAAACCTCTATTCAAGAACAAGACATCCCCCGAATTCTCTCTAGAACTATTCGTAGGTTGAACAAAAAGAAAGAAATATTTAGAATAACAGAACTATTATCATCGGATTACAATGAGTGTGCCATAAGTTTAGCAAAATTAGAGGTTAAAGCTGAGGAAAAAGCAATTTTATTGGTTCTTCTAGATTTACAACTTAATCCAGCCTCCATTGATGCCAATATTTTTCCTATGTTAAGTCTGTCGAAGGATCTTAAACAAGCAATACGAGAAAAAGGTCTTAATGGTAGCCAAGCAATGGCTTTACAAACTTTAAACCCTAAAAATTTGGGTTTATCATCTACTGAATCTAATAAAATTAGAAAAAAAATAACTCAGCAAGTTTTGAAAGATAATCTTTCAGCTAGTCAAACTCGTAGGTTGGTCAAAGAGATCCGAGATGAATATCAGCAAGTTCCTAACTCTAATCGAACTATTAAAACCGTTGTTTCTCAAATTCAAAAATTAACTCCCGAAACTTTAACAACAACAGAGTCTGAAGAACTCAAACAGTTGAAATCATTATTAGAATCAAAACTCGCAGAAATTGAAGAAATTTTACTGCCTTTGTAGTGAAATTCAACTGAAGTTTGATTTGAAAAAGAGTGCCTCTAGCGGTTTGTTTAATAGGAAAGTGACAGAAGATGGCTACAGCAGTTTGCGAGTCATTGAAGTACAACTAAAACTGCTCCTACGGTTTCGCACCTTAACTTCTTGTATTGTATAAAGTCGCAAACTGCTGTATTTCTTGTTGGCAATTTCGGGATGGTTAAAAGTGGCATCGACATAAAAGAATATAAAACAAAATATCTGTGGGAATTTCAATAAAGTTAAAGGGAGTGCCAGTGCGCTCATTAAAAGTTCTCCCACAGTCTCGACTGGCATTTTACTATTTGATTTTACACACTAAGTTCGGTAGAACCGAAAATTCTTGGTCAAAAGTGGCATAAATTCTTGAGTAACTTTTTCAGCAAACCCTAAGTAACTTAAGTCTTTTTTAAAGGACTTTCTCTTAAATATTTTGCTATTCTCAAAGTTAATTACTCCTTATTCTTTGAGAATATTATAGTTTCAATGAAAGAAAAAAAAACTCTCACTCAACTTTTTGCATCTCTCAGTTTAGTTACTTCTATCAACATAATTTCTGGTATTGTACCAGAAATGTTGAATGTCTTTAGAAAACTTTACATATCAAATTAGACTAACCC
>NZ_JARVCN010000075.1:0-11580 GCF_038442745.1 Crocosphaera sp. Alani8 | reverse complement strand
CCCTGGTTTTATGAACATGGTTTGGAACTTTGTCTCGTCAGGTGCAAGATGTGAGAATTACAGAACCTAAAATTAATCCTAACCAAGCATTATTGGTGAGAAAAGCAACCGAAGCACTAACAGAAGCTCCCGTCAATAACATCCCTTCCAAAGCAATATTTAAAACCCCGGAACGCTCCGACCACATTCCCCCTAGAGCGGCAAAACCGAGAGGAACAGACAAACGAACAGTTGCCATTAAATAATCCAGTAGAAGACTCATTTAAAATTAGGAAACCCTTATAATCCTATCAAAGTTCTATTTCCTTCCACCACTTCTCCAATTTCGTAAGCAAAAACCCCTTGACTTTTAAACCATTTAATGTTCTCAATTACTCTTTTTTGGGGAACAATAATAACTAAACCAATACCCATATTAAAAGTATCAAACATAGCCGAATTTTCAACATTTCCTGTATCAGCAATCCACTGAAAAATAGGTAAAATCGGCCAACTTTCTGGATTAATTTTAATAGATTGATTTTCCTTCAAACAACGGGGTAAATTTTCCGGTAAGCCACCTCCTGTAATATGAGCCATGCCTTTGATTTCCATCCCAGAGTTTAAGGCTTCAAGAATAGGCTTAACATAAATTTGGGTAGGGGTCAAAAGAATTTTTCCCAAAGTTTGCTCTCCTAGTATATCAAAGCGATCGCTCCAATTTAGATCATTAACCTCAACAATTTTACGAATTAAACTAAAACCGTTACTATGCACCCCACTACTACTTAAACCAATAGCCACATCCCCAACATTAATTTGCGAACCATCTAGAAGTTTACTTTTTTCTACGATACCGACACAAAAACCAGCCACATCGTATTCACCCGCACCGTAAAAACCGGGCATTTCTGCGGTTTCTCCCCCCAATAAAGCACAACCACTCAACTGACATCCTTCCACAACCCCTTCTACCACATCCCTTAACTGTTGGGGGTTTAATTGTCCCGTGGCCAAATAATCTAAAAAGAACAGAGGTTTAGCTCCAGACGTTAGAATATCGTTGACACACATAGCCACTAAATCAATGCCAATGGTGCGATGAGAATTAAGAGCTTGAGCAATTTTGAGCTTAGTTCCTACTCCATCGGTACCAGAAACTAAAACAGGATTTTCATAACCTGTAGGTAACTCGAAATAGCCCCCAAACCCCCCTAAACCGCCTAAAACCTGGGGATTATGCGTACTCTCAACAGAACGGCGAATTTGATCCACAAATGAACGACCGGCCTCGATGTTAACCCCTGCGTCTTGATAGTCCATAAAAAAGCGATGAAACTCTCATAACTTGCACTCAGTCATTGTATCTAATATTGTCTTGTACGTCTCACCCAACTTGCCTAGAAAAAAGTAAGGAACAAGAGAAAAAAGCTATCATAATTAAATTGTTTAAGCACTCCATTGAATCCATTCCATAGCATAAATTTATGTCATCTAACCTTAATTCGGTAGAAATATCAATTATCGTTCCTTGTTATAACGAGGAAGCCGGTCTTAAACTGCTTTTTGAAAGACTATTAGGGGTTTTGGATCGTCTTAGCTTATCTTATGAAGTAATTTGTGTAGATGATGGTAGCAGAGATAAAACCCTAGATTATCTAATTGACTATCATCGTCGTTATCCAGAGATTAAAGTTATCAGTCTTTCCCGTAATTTTGGCAAAGACATTGCTTTAAGTGCAGGATTAGAAAACGCACAAGGTAAAGCTGTTATCCCCATCGATGCTGATTTACAAGATCCCCCCGAGTTAATTGAACAGTTAATTGATCAATGGCGAAAAGGATACGATGTGGTTTACGGAAAACGTCGCTCACGGCAAGGAGACAGTTGGGTAAAAAGGGCAACAGCTAACGCTTTTTATCGTATTATTGGTAGTATTAGTAGTGTTCCCATTCCCCGTGATACAGGAGATTTTCGTTTACTGGATAGACGAGTAATAGAGGCAATCAAAACTATGCCAGAAAGAACTCGCTTTATGAAAGGGTTATTTGCTTGGGTTGGCTTTAAACAGACTTATGTATTATACGATCGCCCCAACCGACTACAAGGAACCACTAAATGGAATTATTGGAAGTTGTGGAATTTTGCTTTAGATGGAATCACTTCTTTTAGTTTAGTTCCTTTAAAAGTTTGGAGTTATTTAGGGGTAGTTTTATCGTTTCTAGCATTTATTTACGGTAGTTTTTTAATCATTAGAACGATTATTTTAGGGATCGATGTACCGGGATACGCTTCTTTAATGGTAACCATACTATTTATTGGTGGTGTACAGTTAATTACCTTGGGAATATTAGGAGAATATCTAGGGCGTATTTACGAAGAAACCAAACAACGTCCCCTTTATTTAATTCGAGAACGTTATGGATTCCAGGATGAAGGACATTCCCAAACGTTGGAAAGCTCCAATTTACCTTAATTAAATCAATCAGCTTGTAGAAATTTAAGATAATTTTCACTTAATTCTTTAACCGCTAACTCGTACAATTGTTTACCGTGTTCCGGAGTAGCTAAAGTAGGATTAGATCCCATGCGACCATCGGGATAATGGGAGCGAAAATCTGTCGCACCATAAATAGGATAACCGGAATTTACATCGGGAGATAAAGGAGCATTTTTAATAGACTCTGGATAAACAAATTGAGTCACAGCAACTTCTGAAGGAGTAGCATGAGATCCCTCTTGATCCCCGTAAAGTTCTTTGGCTTTTTGATAAACAGCACGACACATAAACCAGTTACCTACTCGAGCGCGAACTTGATTAGCTTGGGGCATATTGAGATGGGATAAATGATAATAACTCTCAGAAAAAGCAGCCTTTAAAGTAGCAATATTACCCCCATGTCCATTAATAAAAAAATAACGAGTAAATCCTGCTGCCGTTAAGCTGGTAAGATAATCAAGGATCACCTGAATTAAGGTACTAGGACGTAAGCTCATGCTGCCAGGAAAAGCGGTATGATGCAACGCCATACCTACATTGATTGTCGGTCCAACCACCGTTTGCGTAGTTTCCCCTACCCCTTTGGCGATCGCTTCTGCACAAATGGCATCGGTTCCAATCAATCCTGTGGGTCCGTGTTGTTCTGTTGAACCAATGGGAATAATGATTCCTGTATTGGTTTGTAAATAGTCTTCTACTTCAGGCCAGGTCATTAAGTGTAGCAACATACAAAATCAATGGTATAACAATGATGAGGATCGGACACTCTCCATCCTAACGGTTTAGTTTTATTGTTTGTATTGGAATATAATTACAACTCAGATTAATTATGCTGTCTTTTGATACTAGTCAAAGTCCCTCTAACCCCTCTGTGGTCAATACTCATCGCATCCTGGTGGTGGAGGATGAAGACGTTATTCGAGATATGGTGGTTTTGGCCTTAGAAGATGAGGGTTATGACATCACCGCAGTTAGTGATGGACGGGCGGCCCTAAACTTATTACAACAAGAAAATACAAATGCCAAAACGCTAACAACAGAATTCGATCTGTTGGTTTTAGATTTGATGTTACCTCAAGTTAACGGTTTAGATATCTGCCGTCTGTTGCGCTATCAAGGCAATATCATCCCCATTTTAATCCTCAGTGCCAAGGCCAGCGAAACTGACCGAGTTTTGGGTCTGGAAGTGGGGGCAGATGATTATTTGACAAAACCCTTTAGTATGCGAGAATTGGTGGCCCGTTGTCGGGCTTTAATTCGTCGTCAAAATTTTAGCAGTTCTTCATCGAGTTCTGTTAAACAGTTTCGTGACATTACTCTCTACACTGAGGAATGTCGGGTGACTTTAAGGGAAGAAGAGATTAGTCTCTCTCCCAAAGAATATCGTTTATTAGAACTGTTTATGAGTTATCCTCGTCGGGTTTGGTCGCGGGATCAACTGATCGAACAAATCTGGGGGCCCGATTTTTTGGGAGATACAAAAACTGTGGATGTTCATATTCGTTGGTTACGGGAAAAATTAGAAGAAGATCCTAGTCAACCAGAGTATTTAATCACGGTTCGCGGGTTCGGTTATCGGTTTGGTTAAAATTAATTTTTCTGTTTATTGGAATTATTTATAATTGATGCTCTGATAAAATTGCTTCCATTTCTCGGAATTCAGCAAGGCTTTTTAGGGCCGCTTCTTGGTCTAAAATACTCAGGGCAAAACCAACATGGACAATAACATAATCGTCAATTTTTACATCAGGAACGTAAGCTAAACTTACTTCTTTAATAACTCCCCCAAAACTTACTTTCCCTTTTCTCAATAAAGGATCATCTCCGCTAATACTAACAACTTTTCCAGGAACGGCTAAACACATGATTGATTAAACCTCAATGGATGGATAAATAAGTGGGTGTGTTCTCTTTGAAGGTAAACACTCTGAGACAATGATAGATAAGTACATTTACCCTATGAATCAATAATCATGATACAGTGATAATAAATATTTACCCAGACGATTAACTAATTTTTTAAGGTCTATTGCCTGTTTGTTGAATTATTCTTAATCAAGTTTCGTAAATTTCATGCGCCTTACCTTTCAACCCTTTACAGTTCATAAACGTTTTCCCTTAACCATTAGTCGGGGAACCACGGCGGAAAATACTAATTTATGGATCAAAATAGAAGCAGAGGGAATAGAGGGATGGGGAGAGGCTTCTCCTTTTTCCGTAACGAAAGAAAAAGATATAAATAGTGATTATTTACAACAAGAATTAATAAAAATTATTCCCATTTTGGATAAATATAATCCCCTACAAAGACAAGAAATTGAAACTATTTTATTAGAAAATAACCTGAATTCTTCTCTACGGGCTGCTATCGATACTGCGTTGTACGATTGGTTAGGGAAAAAAGTCAATTTACCTCTTTGGAAATTATGGGGATTAAAGGGCAATCGCTTGTTTTCTACATCTGTTACTATTGGTATCAGTTCTCCAGAAAAGGCAATAGAAAGAGTGAGAAATTGGCTCAATTTTATGGCGGTTAAACTGTTAAAAATTAAGCTAGGTTCTCCAGAGGGAATAGAAGCAGATAAAGCTATGATTTTGGCTATCCGTAAAGAAAATCCCCATCTTCCTTTAACGGTTGATGCTAATGGAGGATGGACATTAAAAGATGCGATAGAGATGAGTGACTGGTTAGCAAAAGAAAACGTTAAATATATCGAACAACCTTTACAAGTGGGGGATGAAGGTAATTTACCCCAATTATATCAACGATCGCCGTTACCGATTTTTGTGGACGAAAGTTGTTTTCAAAGCGAAGATATTATCAAACTATCTCCTTACATTCACGGCATTAATATTAAACTAATGAAAGCAGGGGGATTGAGTGAGGTTATGAGGATGATCGCCTTAGCTAAAGCTTGTAAATTACAAGTAATGTATGGTTGTTATTCTGATAGTAGTTTAGCTAATACAGCGATGATTCATTTAGCTGCTTATGCAGATTATTTAGACTTAGATAGTCACCTAAACTTAATAGATGATCCCTTTGTGGGTGTTACTCTCAAGGAAGGAAAATTAATGGTTAATAATTTACCAGGATTAGGGTTTAAAATGAACTCAGAAACTTAGTTTATTTGTTGCAACATGGGTAACAATAAGGTGACAAAATAATAAACTAAAGGGGCAGTGAAAACATAACTATCCGTTCGATCCAAAATACCACCGTGGCCAGGAATTAATTGACCAGAATCTTTAACGCCGGCATCTCGTTTCATCATTGATTCTGTTAAATCACCCAATAAACTAACAACACCAATCAAGATCCCCAAAAACATCCCCGTTAAATACCAGTAGGGCCATTCTAAATACCAAGCCCCAACTTCTCCGATAATAACACTACCTAATAAGCCAAAAAATGCCCCTTCTACGGTCTTTTTAGGACTAATATCGGATAATCTCGTTTTTCCTAACCATTTCCCCATAACATAAGCCCCAATGTCAGCAGCCCAAATACAACCAAAGGCTAAACAGGTAACGGTTAAAGCAGGAGGAAACAATTTGGGTTCCATCCAAGATTCGGGCCAATATCCCATAAACGGTAGATTACTACTGGCAACCTCTACCGTGGGAACAGCATGGGCAAACCCTACCCGTAATCTTACCCAATAACTGGGTAAATATCCTCCATAAAATAGTCCTAATACGGAGGTAGAAATATCGGCAATACTAGCTAATTTTGGCTGGAATAATAGATAAAAACAGATCAATGCGCCAGTTAAGGGAAATAAAGCATCCGTTAATGGTGGTGCGATGGCCGAACTGATCAACAATATTTGAGACACTACTAGGGTTGTTTTAGCGGCCGGAGCGATACCTTTTACCCTAACCAACTGGAAATACTCTAATTGTCCTAAAAAGACAATCACACAAAGTCCAAGGGTGAAGTACCATCCTCCGACGATTAACATCCCCAAGGCAAAGAAAATAGCAACAATAGTCGTAATAATTCGAGTCCAAGGCATAATAGAAAAATATCAAGATGAGGAGTCAAGAGGCAAGAAAGTTAAGAATTCTTTATGAAAGGTTAACAGATTTTTTTCTTTTACTTAACCAACCTTCTAAAATGGCTAACAACCGCCTCTTCATTCATGTTACAGAAGGCTAAAACTTTTCACCACTAAGAATGAAAATAGGATCAACGGCGGCTAGGGTTTGATTGATTCCTCTGGTTTCAAGACGGTTCATCCCCCCTTGAACAACCTCTATATTCCGCGCTTGTAGGGCGGCTAACCCCTCTGAAACCAGGTAAAGGTTTTCTAAGTTAGAAGCAGTGGCTACTAGCCGTCCTTCGGGCTTTAATCTTTGCCAACCTTCCGTTAATATATCCTTGATAGGTCTTCCCCCTTCGAGACAAATGCGATCTGGTAAAGGTTGCAGTTTGTCAAGACAGTTGGGTGCTTCTCCCTCAAAAATCTCGACGTTTTTTACCCCAAAGCGATCGCAGTTTTGACGGATTAGATTGACTACTTCTCGATCTCTTTCAACCGCAACAATCTTACTTTCGGGGCATAATAAGCCAATTTCAACGGGAATAGTCCCTGTTCCTGCACCAATATCCCACACCACCGAGTCTTGTTTCAATCGCAAAGCACAAATGAGAAGTAAGCGAATTTCTCTTTTACTCAGGGGAATACCTGGTAGCCTTTCAAATAGATTATCGGGAATACCAGGGGTTTTATAAGGCCAGAGCATAATTGTATAACCTTTTGACAGTTAAATAAAGTAACAATTTGTAGCAATGTTGGGAATTTTCTTTTTAACATTGTAGAACGTAGATTATCATAAATTACACTAAGTATTAATAATGAACATACATTATCGATATTGAATTAAATAATTATTTTCTTACTAACGTGAAAGTTATCGCAATTTATAAAAATAGCAAACTCATTAGTAGAGATATTTTACATCAATTTTGAATTAGTATTGATGCTCAAAATTCACAATAAAGTCTTGAGAAACCAGAAAATTCATAGTTATTAAATAAAGCATTATGACTACCTATAGTTTAATGAAATGGACAGTAGAAGATTATCATCGCATGATTAAAGCAGGAATTCTCGATAATCGTCATGTAGAGTTACTTAAAGGGGAAATTATCGAAATGAGTCCTGAAGGAACCTTTCATCGTTTTCTAAATCATCGAGGAGTAAAATATTTGCGATCAATTCTAGGAAATGAAGCAGAAATTATGGAATCTCATCCGATTACATTGTTAGATTCAGAACCGGAACCTGATATTACTATTGTTCGCACTCCCGATACATTATATCTTAATCGTCATCCCTATCCTGAAGATATTTATTGGATTATTGAAATTGCTGACAGTACCTTGAATAAAGATTTAACTGAGAAAAAAACTTTATATGCTCAGTTTAATATTTCTGAATATTGGGTGATTGATATTCAAAACAAAATGTTATATATTTTCCAAAATCCTCAAGTAAATGATTATCAAATAACTAAAATTCATCAAGAAGGTGTCATTAATCCTCTTACTTTCCCAAAAGTAGAAATTGATGTTAAAAAGTTAATAGCTTTAGAATAGTTGATTTTTTCAATACACCTTAATCTAGCCAAAGATTTTCTAAACCTGTTCCAGCAGTTTTCGTGATAAACTTTTCTGTTAATCTTTGCTGCTGTTGCGGTGAAAAGTAATCTTTCCATGATCCTACTTTTCCCTTGTGGACAAAAGGAGGCATATTTTTAGGACGTTTACTAGACCAGCGTTGCTGATCTTTTTTCATATTTTTTAATGAACTATTTATAATAATTTTACTTAAAAAATCCTCATTTTTTATGGTTTCTAAATAGTCATTGCCTAGAAAATCACCTATCTTTAAAATAATCGATTTTAGATCATCTTTCATACTTTCATAGGTAAAAAATAAAACATTTTCATCCTCTTTATGTTCATACCAAGGAACTAAATTATCAAAATAATCCCCAAAGTCAACTTCTCCTTTTATAAAGCATTCAAAAAAATCATCAAAAGTTCCATCAGCAAAATTATAATGTTGAACAAATCCCCTAGTATGATGATAAAATGAAACTAGACAATCAAAGGGATTTCTGGCAACATAGATATATTTTGCTTGTGGGTGGTGGGGTGTTAACTTGTAAGGTAAATGGGTTTTTATTACTCTTGGTTGAGGTAATTTTTCTATAGTTTTTTTCCCGACTTCTTCTAGGTGAGGTATATGAGTTTCTAGTTTTTCGGACGGGGATAAAGGTTCCCCTTGATGTTGCATTAACCACAGAATGTATTGTGTCCAAGTTGTACCACATTTAGGGTAGGTAACAAGAAAAATGTCCGAGGGTTGTGCCTGATATTCTAGGGCAGATGTAAACCCTTCAGTGTGAAATCCCATTGGCATCCGAAAGCCATTATGATTATTATAACTTGGTCTTTTTCTAACTTTTGACATTAGTTTTTAAAATCTTCTAATAGTTATTTATTTATCTTGGTTACTTATAAATTTGCTTTTCCTTTTACTATACTAGCATATTTCTTTAACTTGATACTTTTTGGTTAACATTAATCTAGAAAATTCGATTGCCACCATAATTTGGTAAAGTATTAATGGGGAAAGTTGAAAATATCGGTATAATTATGGCAAATCAAACACATCTGGCCCTTTTACACAAAGAGAAAAACTGGATAAGTTGGCGGATAAATAACCCTCAAATTTGTCCAGATTTACAAAACATTGATTTAACAGAAAAAAATCTCAAGAAAGCTAATCTATGTGGAGTAAATCTTAGTAAGTCTAATTTAAAACAAGTAAACTTAAGTCAAGCAAATCTTGAGAAAGCCCAACTAATACAAGCTACTTTGATAGGGTCTAATTTAAGTTGTGCCAATCTCAATCAAGCTAACTTAATTGGAGCAAATTTACTTCAAACTAACCTTAAAAAAGCCCGTTTATGGGAGGCTAACTTAATTGGAACTTGCCTAAGAAATAGTCAAATACAAAAAGCAGATTTTAGTGGTGCGCAACTAAATCGTACTAATTTAAGCGAAGCTTGTGGACAAGAAACTAACTTTTGTGAAACCAATCTTTCCCAAGCAAGTTTATACGAAGCAGAACTGCAGGGAGCTTATTTTTATCGTGCTAATCTATATAAAGCCCAACTAATTCAAGCCCATTTACATAGTAGTTATTTATGCCACGCTAATCTACGAGAAATTAAAGGCGATCGCTTGGATTTAAGATGGGCTAATTTATCCCAAGCTAAACTACAAGGAGCCAGCTTGCAAGGAGCAGACCTGAGTTACGCTAACCTTAGCTACGCTAACCTAGAAGGGGCAAACCTGCAAGGAGCTAACCTGCACGGGGCAGATTTAACAGGGACAAATCTAGAACAAACCGACTTATGCGGGGTGGACCTCTCAAAAATAATCCAGACTTAATAAAATTTTAAATATAGAGGTAAAAAATAGCAGTATTGTAATAGTGATAGACAGCTAATCGTGGTTAATAATTGAGTTTCAATCCATGCTGGAAAAAATCTTATATACTGACTCAGGAACAGGAAAAACCCAAGAAATGTTACAGGTGTTGATGGATCTTCCTGTCATCAAAAAAGCCAACCTAAACATTCTCCACGTCGTACCTCCCCAGATTACTAGCGATGCGATCGCTGCCAAATGGGAAGAAGGGGGAAAATTAATCGCAGCCATTCTCGACAGTCTCAAAATCGATCCTACCCAAGTATCCACCATGCTACGTCAAGGGGATCCTAAAGACACCGTCTGTAAGGTGGCCGACGAGATCAACGCTGATTTAATTATTATGGGTTCCCGAGGACTACAACGTCTCGAGGCCATTCTCAAACAATCTGTCAGTCAATACGTTTTTCAACTGAGTAACCATCCCATGTTGCTAGTTAGGGATGATGTGTACGTCAAAAAGATTAAAAGAGTAATGGTGGCACTCGATAAGTCTCCTGCTGCTGAATACGCTTTAGATTTAGCCTTATATTTATTGCGAGACTACCAAGAAGCAGAATTAATTTTGGCCAGGGTTAACCCCGATATTAAACCAGAATTACTCCCCCTATCGAAAGAAGAAATGGAAAATAATCCCATTGTCTCAGAAGCAGCCATAAAAGCAAAACAGAAGGGAATTCCCTATCGCTGCGCTGTTACAGGGGGAAGGCCAGCAAAACAAATCTGTGAGCTGGCAGAAGAATTCAACGTGGACTTGTTATTATTGGGATCACCTGATCGCCGTCCTTCCATAGCGAAAGCTTTACCCGACTTAGATCGTCTGTTGGGAACCTCTCTATCAGATTATATTAGGGTCAAGGCTAACTGCCCTGTGTTGATGGTTCGTAAAGAAGGCCTTTAGGAAACGAAAGTTAAATCTTTGTAACAAAATGTTTCACAAACGGGCAACAATGATGCAAAGTAAGAATAAAACTAATTCCATTCTAGGAGATCACCATCCATGTTATCAGATACTCAAGTTTTAGTTGCTTTAGTTGTTGCTTTAGTTCCTGGGGTTCTTGCTTTTCGCTTAGCCACGGAACTTTATAAGTAACCACTTCGTTTAATAAAACAGATACGGATTCATCCCAACAGAAACAACAATATCGGGTTTTTGTTTGGGATGAATACCCTAATGTAGATAAGTTATCTGTTTAATATATCCATGTCAAGACAGCGTCGTTCTCGTAGTAAAAGCGTTTCTACTGCTAACCCGGAACATCAATGGATTGCTACAGAAATTGCCATTAAGTTAGCTACCAACAGCATTTTATCAGCCCTGGCCATAGTTAGTTTATTCAAATTAATTCCCTATCAATGGTCGCAACAAGCGCAGTTAAAGGAAATTAGAGTAGAAGTAGAAGAAACAGAAAAACGAGTGTCTCAGTTAAGAGATGATTTTCGTCATAATTTTGATCCTCATAAAACCGAGAAAGTTATGGAAGAACAAAGTCCTCGTTTATACCCTACCCAAAGGCGAATTTTTTGGCTTAATTAATGGTATCTTCTCAAAAAGCCAGGGGTCACTCGCTGCGAAAACTTAGGCCAAAC
>NZ_JARVCN010000074.1:0-11603 GCF_038442745.1 Crocosphaera sp. Alani8 | reverse complement strand
AGAGTTTTAGCCATCGTTCCTCATATCAACTTTTCTTGGTGCAAGATGTGAGTTTGAGCCTGTTTCCAGGTGTCAATTAGACTTCTCCAATTATATCATTTTTTGGTTAAGTCTCAAAGCTGCTGCCCCTGCTTTCATGAGGGGCTGTCTGAGGAGGTTTCCTCCTCAGTTTATACGCCCCATCCCGACACTGACCTTCGGTACAGTGCGGGGCTTCTCGCAGGGAAGCTAAAAAGTAAGTGACGGTAATTCAACATCAAGATGAGCAACTATAGTAAGATACGCCACCAGCATCAAAAAACGCCTTCGGTTTTAGACGATAGTATTTATCTTCTATTTCCTGTGATTGTTCATCATACGGATGGCTAAACACTTCTTGCAACTCTTTGACTAAGGTGTAGTCACCTTGCATGGCTTGTTGGTAGGCGGGAACAATCAACCACTCTCGCCATGTATATTTTGGGTTAGTCTGTTTCATATTTTTTGATATCTCAGCCAAATTACCGTCCTTAATGACGAGGTTGCGCCAGCTTTGTAGCCAAGATTGCCATTGCTCATCGAGTTGTTCTGAAGTGTTAACGTAGAAGCTCTTTTTCAATGGTTCCAAATCCTCTGGTATCTGGGATAACTCGCGGAAGAAAATGGTGTAATCTACCTCTGAGTCGGTCATTAACTGCATTAATTGCTCAAATAACTTTGGATTATATTCAGCCAAGCCAAGTTTGGCCGCCCACATTTTTTGGATTTGTTCTTGCATTGCTTCTGCAAAGTCACGGCCTACTTGATCGAACTGTTCTAAAGCTTGAGTCTCTTCTGCAAGTAGCGGTCTGACAGCTTTCCAAAACATATAATAATTTGCTTCTGCTGCCATTGGCTGATTGAAGAATGAAAAGTGCTGGCCGCCACCAGTCCAAGGTTGAAACCAAGGGTCAAAATTTTCACAAAACCCAAATGGTCCATAGTCGAGGGTAAAGCCACCCGCTGCGCAGTTGTCACTGTTAAAATTACCCTGGCAATAGCCAACACGTAGCCAATTAGCCACCAGTGAAGTTAGACGTTGGCGAAACAGCTTAGCCAACTCAACCAATTGATCGGCAAAACTAAGATTTTGATTAATGTCGCTTTTGTATTCTCGCTCTATTAAATGCAACACTATCATGCGCAACTCTTCTAATGCTCTTGGATGAGCATTGCTGCGAGCGCGACCGGCAAATAACTCTAGCTGACCAACGCGCAAAAAGGATGGTGCAACGCGAGTTGAAATAGCCACAGGATTGTCCACCAAAATATCAGGATCGGTGGAGTGAGAATCTTGAGAATACCAAGGCCGGGTAACAGTCTCAGTTTTAGAAACATACAGTGTTAAAGAACGGGATGTTGGAACACCTAAAGACTGCATATATTCTTGCGCCAGAAACTCACGGACACTTGAACGTAGGACTGCGCGCCCGTCGGCACCACGGCAATAAGGAGTGGGTCCGCCACCTTTCAATTGCATTTCCCAGCGCTGACCATTGATTATTGCTTCAAATACAGATATCGCCCGACCATCGCCATAACCATTACCAGTCCCGAATGGACAATTTTGGGTATATTCGTTGCCATAAATCGACAGGGCATAACCAGTTGCCCAGCCAAACGGACGCATAGGCTCATGGGTAGCAGAGATATCACCAGAAAATACTCGGAGAAATTGTTCATTAAAGGCCAGCTCGTCGCTCAACCCAAGTTCTTTAAAGAAGGTGGTGCTATGGGTGACATATTCTGGTTCTGCAAGCGGCGTAGGTGTCACAAGTACGAAATGACCAGAAAAAACCTGGCGGGCATAGTGATCATCACCATCGACAGTAGCATCAGGATCGGCATTTAAAGTATCCATCAGAGAATAATCTGCTAATCGCACAAACTCATCGAAGGTAGTTATGCAGGGGTCAGCAGATGGTTGAGATTGATACGACATTGTTGCTAACTTATATTTATATAGTAGTTGCTGTATAACTATCTTAATACCGATTAATAGTTAACAACTTAAGAAGATAATTATTACGTAGAGTATCAATAGAATTAAACCTCTACTAATGGACTATGAATTTTGAGAACTCCTAGCTTTTTTAACCATATCGATTAAGGTATGATGAGCGTCTTCTGAGTCCTCTAAAATGTGGTCAAATTTAACCCGAATTGGTATGTTTTCACCTTGAACAGTGGCCGATAAATTCATCCCCTCAGGATCAATAGATTCCATAATGGCTGTTTCTGTTTCTGGAACATTGCCAAATACTTGAGCATATAAAATAATTGCATTACTATGGTCGTCGTTCATGTGTTGACAAATGCGATCGCTAACGGTAGGAGTAATGGGATCAGACATAGTTTATTTTTGAAAACATTTATAACAAAACTTAATAATATCAGATAATTGTTCGGTCTGTTGTGGGTAATTTAATAAAGGTCGTTTAATAACAATTAAAGGAACGGCCAATTTCTTGGCGACTTGTACTTTGATATCTTCCCCTCCTTGTGTCCCAGAAGCCTTCGTAACCAGCAAATCAATTGCCCACTGTTGCCATAAAGCTTGTTCTAATTCTAGTGTAATGGGAGGGCGCAATGCAATAATTTGACTGCTGGAAAATCCTGCTTTTAAGGCCATCTGTAAAGAGTCTAACTGGGGAAGTATACGAGCGTATAATGTTGCTTGTTGATGCCATGATTGAAATTGATCTAAGTTTTTGCATCCAATTGTCAATAAAACTCGTTTATTTCTTAAATAATCGCCTCTAATTAGGTCTTCAAAACTATTCAAATAAAGAGGATAAGAATTATCAGTTAAACTGGGTCTTTCGTAACGTAGATAGGGAATTCCCTCATTTTCAGCAACCTGCATTACTGTTTGCGAAATATTGACAGCAAAAGGATGGGAAGCATCGATAATTCCTTTAATAGTTTCTCGATGGCATAATTGTCGAATGTTTGCTGTATCTAATTTGCCTATTTGAAGGTCAACCAGTGAGTCAGAAGGATATAGTTTGGCTGCAGTTGGGGTAGTTACAGTGATAAGACAATGAAAAGAGTTGTCCTTAATACTTTGACCTATGGTCACACTATCTCCTGTTCCTCCAATCAACCAAAGTTTGCCAACTTTTGTCATTGGATGGTTAATATTTACCCCCTTTTAGAGCTTTGGTAAAGTTTTGACGATAGGAAGTATTAACCACTAATAAAGCCGGCCAGAGCAAAGCTAACATCAATTTCGTTGCTATCTGACGACTAAAATTTGTGCGATTGTACCCTGAAACAAATTTCCAGATTCCTAGTAAATAAATTCCTAAAACAACAAGAGAGATAATCTTGGGCATTTTAATCCTTGTGGTAGTTTTTACAGTGGTTATGATTCAATTTTAGCTCATCCTTCAGTTATGTAAAATGTAGTCTAGAGATAGTTATGGTAACCATTGAGGTTTAAAGCCAAAAATCAGTTCTTGTGGTTGAATCTTTAAAGATTTATCTTCTCCTTTTAAGTCCGGGAGAGACAGTAACCAAACTTGTCCATCTGCGATCGCTTGTTTTTCCGTTGTTAGTAAATCAGTTGTAAACTGGGGTGAAGTGGTCACTACCTGATCGAATAATAAAGCTACTCCATCGGGGGACATACTCAAAATTACATCTTTGGAGTTAGGTAAAGCTAATAATGGTAAATCAGTTCCCTCGCTGATGTTGATAACTGATAAAAAAGGTTCTTGTCGATACTGTCCATCTTCACCTTGAATAATATCTGTTTTTAAACAATAAAGAGCATCTTCGTCTCTAGGTTCAAATTGACAGTTTAGAATAGGATAGGGGGTACGAAATAGTTCTTTATCTTTTCCATTTTCATTAATAACTACTAAAGAACGAGTGTAATCTACATTATCTTTAACTAGCAAAAGTTTCTCCCCATCTGGAGAAAAAGCAAGGGGTTTTTCATAGTTTTGTAAAATCTGGGAGTTCCCTCCTTCGCTCCCTAAAGGAACCATCCGTATTCCCCCTTGTTGACTAACAGCTAAACGTTTTCCATCGGGAGAAATCACAAATTCAGAACCAGGGATACCTAATGATATTAGCTTATTATCTTCCGTAATTATCCATAAACTTTTATCGTTTTCATTTCTCTGATTAACTCTTTGAACAACAATAACTTTGCCATTTTTTGAAAGATCGAAATTAATATTCTGATACTCTTGAGCATCAAGAATACGTTTAAGTTTTCCTGCGCGCTGAGACGGAGTGTTGGAGGGATCAACGTTAAATCCTGTTGTTACAGTGTAAAGTTCTTGTTGCGCTAAAGGGTTCCCACGAGTGTTGTGTTCAAAGGCACTGAAAATAATTTTTTCGCTATTGGGATAAATTTTAAAATTAGTAACAATTAAATCTTTGGGAGTAAGAATGGTTTTTTGAGGTTGATTAAGATTGGTGATATTGTATGTAATTAATCGACCTTTTTCTTCTCCTTCGATACCGATATAGGCAAAAACTCTATCTCGGGTACTAAATAAACTAACAAAAGATTTAATCTCCTCATCCCCATAACTTAGTTGAACATTGTCTAGTTTTATTTGGTAATTAGTTCCATATATGGGAGGATCATTTAAGGTATAAATTAGGGTTCTTCCTTGCCAGGTAAGTCTTCCCGGAAGAGGGGGTTCGATTATGAGATTTTTTTCAAGACTATTAGTATTGACGGAGCGATTAAAACTCAGAGTAAATGTCTTATCTTTGACTCCTACTTTTTTACCTTCCCAACTAAAATACTTTACTTGAAAAGGAACTTGATCTCCCATAATTAACAGGATTAATATGGCTATTGTTAAAGATAAGATACAACTTACTACTATCCAATCGAACTGATGAAACTTTTTTAACCAATCTTTGATTTTTAGGGTTTTGTTAAGGATGTTAACCATAGTTTTTCCGATTAGTTTTCTACTAGTTCGATAATACCTTGTTGTCCATCAATTTTTAATCTTTGGCCTTCTTTAAAAATTTCCGTAGCGTGGTCAATATTCATTACAGCAGGAATGCCATATTCTCGGGCAATGATTGCGCCGTGGGACAATGCTCCCCCTACCTCTGCTATGATACCACCTGCGTTGGCGATTAAAGGGCCCCAACCTGAGTCAGCATAAGGTATTACTAAGATGGTGTTGTTTGTGATCTTTCCTATTTCTTGAAGGTTACGGCAAATCTTGACATATCCTTCTACTTGTCCGCAACTTGCCCCTATTCCTTGTATTTTTTGAGCATTTGTATCTAATGAATTCAGTTTATTTTCTGCTATTTTAGTAACATTTCCGTAAACAACATAAGGAATGTTTTTTAAAGTTTTATTGGTGGTAAATTGTTCTTTTCTTTGATTAATCTTTGTCTGGATCTGTGAGATACTTTCTTGATATTCTGATTTGGCAATCTCCAAAATTTCGGCATGGGTTAACTGAAAAATATCCTCCTGTTTACTTATAAAACCTCTCTCTGCTAAATCTTCTGCTAACGCTAAAAAGTGCCACCTTAACTGAGCCAATAGTTGAGAGTAAACTGTTGTTACCTGTCCTTTTAAGTCCAGTCTTTTCTGAACTTGTTTTATTTTCCAGTTACTACTAATTTTTTTACGTTTACTTTTGGTACTGTTTATATTGAAGATTAGCTGAGTAAATAAAGTTTTAACAAGGTTAGGATTGTCTCGCCAACAAGGGACAGAAATATCAGTGGCTACATCGCTCAAGTAACCATAATTTTCTATAATTAGATTAAATTGTTGAACAATTTTTTGTCCCTTATGATTGTTTTCTAAGGTTGAAAATAAATCATCAGCACAGTTAATATTCGCCAAATCAACTAACAAAGCAGTTTCTTTGGCTAACTTTTCTAAATCTTGTAAAGCAGCGATTTCTGGAGTAGCATCGTTATTAAGTTTTTCAGGAGAAACCTTCAAGAGAGCTTGTCTTATAGCTAAACTCAAAGGAGCTAAAATACTGTAGTAAGTTGCTGGTTTTAGTAACAATAAAATTTCTTCGATGTTGTCTATTATTTCAGGTAATAACAGTTGATTTATTTCTTGATTTTGCAATTTTTCTAAACATGGTTTAAAGTTCTTTTGATAATCTTTTAAAAAATCCTTTTCTACATCCCATTCTCTTTTAGCTAAACGTAATAAACCAGGTAAATTACCCACAGTAGAAATCAAAGAAGGTTTGGTCATTTTGCTACCTCTAGTGAGGAATTCCAAACTTTCTGGAGGTAGTCCCATTAGTCGGAAAATTTCCCCCAGTAGTGTTGCATTAAAATAAGCTTGCTGAAAGTGTAGTGTAGCGGTTTTACTAAAATCCAAATTTTCTGCTTTCTCTTTTAAAACCAGTTTGAAAATATCACCCCATACTCCACAAGTTAAGGGTTTATTGATAGACCAAGTTAAAGATGATATGACCCCAGGGATAACTTCTGAGGCAATTTTTCTAGTCCAAATAGGTTGTAAATTGGTGATTGTTCTAGATTGCAAAATCCATAAATTTTCCCCATCGTAACTCCACTCTATATCTTGAGGAATGCCATGATAAATGCTTTCGATATCCCTAGCAAGCATAGCGACTTTTTCAATAATAAAATCAGGAACATTTCTAGACTTTACTCGATCTAAATTCTGAATTTTAATAGCATCGTTTTCCAGTTGATCGTAAACTGCCACCTGATATTGTTCAGGAGTAATTTTACCCGAAACAACTCGATCAGGGTTACCTGGCAAGGCTTCGATAATAACACAATTATTCACAGGATTAACGGGATCTCGACTAAAAGCAACCCCCGAAAAAGTACCTTGAACTTGCTTTTCAACTAATAAAGCAATTCCTTGATCGTTTTGTCCTCTATCTTGACGATATTTAACCGCATGAGGATGATTATAAGCAGCAAGACAATCCAGTATAGCTGCGGATAATTCCTGTTGATTAGTAACATTTAAAATAGTTAAGTATTGACCCGCAGCCGAAGCGTTTTCTGTGTCTTCTCCCAAAGCCGAAGAACGAACAACAAAAGGATGTTCTGGACTAGGATCGATATAATCTAGAAGGATTTGTGGATCATCTCCAGGGAGTAAAATCCATCCATTGGGGACAGCATAGCCTAAACTTCTCAAATAAGCCAAATTAGCTGCTTTGTTGCCAACTTTGTTCCCATCTAATTTATCATTTAAAGATAAAAGAGACTTTTCCCCTCGAAAAAATTTAAACATGGTTTTAGAAGAAGATTTAACTCCGTTTTCTGGTAAAGATAAATCATCGGGAACTTGATTAAAAATCCAAGCCATTAACCCCGATAAACTCCAAGCTAAGACAATATAATTTAGATCATGGGGATGTCGGACTGTCAGAATAAAAGCTAAGAGAAATAAAGCCAATAAACGTCCTGTTACCCGATCTCGAAAAATTGTAAAACTACTCAAGCTGATCAGAGCAGTTAAGAAAGTAGCAGCCCAATCATGAACAATTATGCCCCAAAATAAATTAGTGGTTCCGGCACCTTTTCCCATCCAATATCTACCCATAATTAAAGCCACCAAGGCCATCAGTTCCCACGGTAGTTGAAAAGGAAAAAAGTAACGGGCTAATAACACTGCAAAAATACCTTTTCCTGCCTCTGATAAAACAGCTAAAATCCCAATAAAAGTTCCCCCGTGATAAAAAGCAGCGGAAACAGAAACATTACCTGTTCCCATACCAGATAGTTTCTGACCTTTAAAAATATAAGTTAACCAATCTATTATGGGAAGACCTCCCAGTAAAGGACAAAAACAGACAATAATTAGAGAACCGATAATAGATTTCATAGAATAATATTTAAAAACAAATAAGGATACATTTTCGGTTCTTCGATCATAATCATTATTTCCTAAGCCCAAAAACAATTTATGTTATTTTAATGTATCTGCTCATTTTGCTGTAGTTCCCTCTCATCACTAAAACCGTTGATTATATTTATGTTCCAGGACTTATAGTAAACAACAGGAAAACTCCTTGCCCAAAAGTTAACTCAACTATGTGATATCATAAGTAGCTTAGTAGGGGTATCATCCCAAACAGACAGTCCGAGTATTGGTTTAAAGTAGCCGTCTGGCAACAAAGAACCTAGCTTAGACAGCATTCAAGGTGTGAGGAAAGCTGTGTCAGTCAAAAAAAATTATCCCCAAAACTCTTCTCAGCAGGAATATTCTGTCAAAAAAAAGCCTAAAGCATTGACTTGGTTTCTCATCGGTCTAGGGCTTACAGCAGTATCATTGAGTTCTGCTGCAGTAGGAGCTTTCGTCGCGGTGTCTTTATCAGCCACCCCTTTACAGCAAAGTTCCCTCACCCCAGAAGAAGAGGAGGTATTCGGAAAAAATCAAGCTATTTCCTATAAAAGTTTACGGCTTCCTGAGTTAAGCCGTCCCGTCAATGTTTTAATTTTAGGAACCAAAGTTCTTACCTCAGAACTGGATGAAAAACCCACAGAGGACTTAGGATATCACGCCCTAGTTAATTCCTTTAAAGGGTTGTCGGATACTATGGTTTTGGTTAGGTTCGATCCCGTGAGCAAGAAGCTGAGCCTTCTATCAATTCCCAGAGACACCCAAACAACCATCAACTACCAACTGACAAAGATTAACGAGGCGAACTATTATGGTGGCCCTGCTTTAGCGGCGGAAACCGTCAGCGAGTTGTTAGGTGGAGTAGAAATCGATCGCTACATACGGGTGAATA
Source organism: Crocosphaera sp. Alani8 (assembly GCF_038442745.1). NCBI lineage: Bacteria > Bacillati > Cyanobacteriota > Cyanophyceae > Chroococcales > Aphanothecaceae > Crocosphaera > Crocosphaera sp. Alani8. Next base: position 2,841 of record NZ_JARVCN010000074.1, on the reverse strand, counting down.
TTCAAGGGGTAGAAAAGTTTATTGATGCCTTGGGAGGGGTGAATATGTATGTTCCCAAGGACATGAAATATACTGATCATAGTCAACATCTCTATATCGATCTCAAAGAAGGTCAGCAACATTTAGACGGGGAAAAAGCTGTTTCATTTTTGAGGTTTCGCTACGATCGCTATGGGGATATTGGAAGAGTACAACGGCAACAAATGTTTATGAGAGCCTTAGTAGAACAGGCGTTGAAACCCCAAACACTACTGAGAATTCCTGAAATTTTATCCATTATTAGCGAGTATATAGACACCAACTTAACTGTTGAAGAACTAGTAGCTTTATCAGGTTATGCCTCCCAAACCAAACGCTCTAACGTACAAATGTTAATGCTCCCCGGACGGTTTAGTGGAGATGGGAAACAGGAAGTAAGTTATTGGTTGCCTAACCGTTATCAGATTAAGAACATGGCGGCTGAGCATTTTGATCATGGCGAAAGGAATTTTCAAACAGAAGGCACCAACACCAGTAGACTGAGAATTGCCATCCAAGATAGTACAGAAGATCCTGAAGCTGTGCAGAGGATGGTAAATCATCTGATAGAAGCAGGGTACCGTCGAATATTTGTTAGCGATCGCTGGTCTGAACCCCTACAAACTACTAGAATTCTCGCCCAAAACGGTGATGATTTTGGAGCGGCAACTTTACGAGCGGATTTGGGAATAGGGGAAGTTTTAGTGGAAAGTACGGGAAATTTAGCCTCTGATGTTACCATTATTTTGGGTCAAGATTGGCAAAATTCCTTGCCTAGCCCCTCAATTCAAATTCAAGAATCCTCTGTTAAGTCTCCAGTTGATTAGGAATAAAAAAATCGTCTTGAATCAGAATTAAGGAAATACTCTTAAATTACAATTAAGAAATATAGGCTTCTTTAGCACTGATCAAGGGAGTCAAAGACTGCGTAGAATAACTGTTCAAGGAACTTATAAGTGAGCTAACATAGAAAAGTAAACAGCCGATAGAATGAGAATGCCTATGGGTTGTCCTGTGGAGACAAAAATGCAGTTCGAGGAACAATTGGAAAGCCTTATTAATGAAGCCCCTCAGCATGGTGTACCAATTCCCGTGATGGAAAAAGCGGTTGCCCCAGCACTAAAATTTTTTGCTAGTCAGCTTCAACATGAGAAGTACTATGTTTTATATGGTAAAAATCGGTCTTGGTTAGTAACAACCCTAAGCAATAAAAAGAACCCAAAACAAGAAAAACGGGTAATTTATGCCTTTACTACTAAAAAAGATGCTGAGACGTTTCAAGGAATTGTTAATCCAGAAATTCGCGTTATTTCGATTCCTGTCACCCATTTATTGTTTCAACTTTTCTCAATAGAATCTATCGATAGTCTTATTTTTCGAGAATTACCTGGAAATAAAGAGCAACAAGTGGAAATTTCTCGGGAGAAAATACAAAATGTTATTCAACAACAATTACGTCGTTTAAAACTAGATTCTTCAACCATCAAAAACATTCCCCCCAATTTTGCTTAAGTTCACTGTTTTTTGTTTATGTTATATTCACGTCCGTCATCAACTGTATTAAACTATTACGACGCTTATTCTTGTCCTGTGTGTCATCATGGAGAAATTACGACATTGCCCTTAATGGAGGCATTTTCTTGCAATTTTTGTGGTCATATTTTTACGGCTAATCTGGATAAACAGGCTATTACCATTGTTGATAGTCAACTTCCCTTAACTTGGCATTGGACTGGGAAACGCTGGGAGAATACTCGTTCTGCTAGAATGTTTCAGTGGGGCTATCGTTTGTTAGCTTTGGGTTTTTTGTTCTTACCCACATTAATGGTTGCAGCCGGAGCTTATCTATTTCCCACATTACCAGATAGTCCTTTAGCTTGGTTTTCATGGTTTTGGGTGGGGCTAACTTTTTTCTGTCACCTCAGTTGTTTATTTTGGTTATTGCTAGAGTACTATCAGTTTCCGTTGTCATTATATTTTGAAGCATTAAGGAACAATTTGTTATCTCGTTTATCTTTACTCAACAACTAAAGTAGATGGTTGGACATAAATAAATCTCACTGTGTAAATATGTGTAAACATGGTTGTGAGCAGACTCCTGCCTCCTTCTTCTTCGCTGATAGCAATTTTCATTTGCATAGATTACAAATTCAGAGAAAAATAGTCTCCACATTTCCCACTCCTCCCTGTTACTGAGCGAAGTCGAAGTACACTCCCCACCCTCAGTAAACCGAGATTTTGATACACTCAATTGAAAACTGCTACGAGATGACTCACCTCGGTTGGGACACCGAAAAAGGTCAACAGTATCTTGTTGACACTTACAAAATGCGATCGAGGATGCAGTTAAGCGATGAGCAAATCCTTTAATTCCTTGATTATCTCAAATCTCAGCCCACTTTCAAAGTTGATCAGACCCTTCTGTTTCAGGGAGTTAGCTGATTAGATCACTAATGTTCTTATTCTGAGCAAGACAAAAATTGCTGTATCAAAAGTCAAGTATTTGTTACATTAATTTATATTTTGTTATAATAGTTTATGGAACTTCAACTAGTGATTTCGTTGAGAAACTTTTCATGAAAGTCCGATGGACAAAACTATTTTGGCGAACAGTGGTTTGGTTAAGTGCCGAAGTTGTATTGACCTTGTTGGGAGTAGATGATTTAGCTGACTATAGTGAGTTTATCTTTCAAAACCGAACCGATCTCCTCTTATTGGAGGTTTCTATTAGTCTCACCACCTCAGTTTGATTAGTTATCCCCCTTCCCCAGGAAGCTTCTCAAAAAGTCTGGGGGGACTCGCCGAAAGTTAGGGGACAAAGAT
>NZ_JARVCN010000073.1:0-11680 GCF_038442745.1 Crocosphaera sp. Alani8 | reverse complement strand
CTTGAGTCAGTGAACCAAGAATCCCCCGAATTATATTCGTGGGGAGTGTCAAAAACGGACGTAGTGGCAGTAACTACGTTGCAGGAGTGATTAACCAACATCCTCAATTAGTTAATTATGGAGAAGTTTTGGGAGAATGGACACTTCCTTATCGTCTCTATGAAAAACTTGCCAATCATAAAGTGCCTGTAGACAGTTACCTTGATTATATTTACTCTAACAAGTTTATGTTATGTTAAATCAAACAATTATTTGCCAAGTTAAAATAAAATTTGTAACATTGTTCACAAAGATTTGGCTAATTTTTACTGTTAAAACCTCGATAATTAGTCATCGAGGTTTTAACAGTAAAAAAATTAAATTTGCTATGATAGGCTTTGCTTTAGTCCTGTCTAGCTATAATTTTTCTAATGTTTTATCTAGTGAATGGTTCTTATTAAAGAAAAATTCTCCTACTAATCCTACTCCCCATGTTTATCTAGTTTCACCCAATGTTCTCGCAGTGGGACTAGAGATAGGAAAAATTACAAAAGGAAAACCAGTTACTTACAAGTCTGAACCTGTAGATATTATTAATGATAGAGGTTGGATTTTACGGAATAGAGAAATTGTTGGTTACTTAGTTGATGAACACAAATCAATCATGCGAACCTTGGATAAATATGAAGGGAAAGAAATTGACAAGCAATGGATAACAGAACCTAATAACTATCAGATTACTTCTTCTACTGATGAATTTTATCGATCAGGAATCCACCCAAAACAAGTTTTTTATAAGATAAAACCCATAGGTTTAGCTCAAGTTAAACCCAATGAATTTGAGTCTCCCAAACGCTATACAATTTATTTAAAATTACCCCAAGAATTAACTGAGAATAGTTCCTATTCCCTTCGATTTCAAGGTAACGTACTAGAAAATATTACCTTCACCTATGATCCATCTAGGATGCCAAGTGAGGCTATTCATGTTTCTCAGTTAGGCTTTCATCCAAACGATCCTTCTAAGGTTGGATTTCTATCAACTTGGATGGGGGTTAATCAGCCGATAGATTACAGCCCGAATACTTCCTTTTGGTTAATTGACAGTCAAACAAGAAAAAAAGTCTATCAAGGTAAGATTCAACTTACTAAATCAAAGAATCAGTGGGAAGATAATAGACGGCGTAATTACAATCAAACTAATGTTTATTTGATGGACTTCAGCGATTTTAATCGGAAGGGAAGCTATCAAATATTGGTTGAAGGAATAGGAACATCACAACCGTTTCCAATAGAAGAAAAAACATGGGAGAAAGCCTTCTATGTATCTGTACGAGGTTTGTATCATCAACGTAGTGGAATAGCTCTAACCAAACCCTACACCACCTACGAACAACCCCGTTCTTTTCATCCTGAAGATGGAGTAGAAGTGTATCAATCCACCATTCCTCTAATGGATACTAATATGGGTCTAAATTTAGGCAAAATCAAGGCATTCGAGGGATTACAAGCAACCAGAACCGATCAAACTGTTCCAGAAGCTTGGGGCGGTTGGTTTGATGCAGCCGACTGGGATCGTCGTATTCAGCATTTGCAAGTCAGTCGTTATTTATTAGAGTTAGCTCGAAGCAATACCAATTATTTTGCTGAACTATCTCTTAATTTGCCAGAGTCGAATAACTTACTGCCAGATATCATCGACGAAGCTCTTTGGGGATTGGATGTATTCAGGCGATTACAAACTCCAGAAGGAGGTATTCGCGGAGGAATTGAATCAGCAAGTCACCCGAAAAAATACGAGGCAAGTTGGCAAGAATCCCACGCTATTATGGTTTATGGACCAGGGATATGGTCTAGCTATATTTACGCGGGTGTAGCAGCCAGAGCTGCCTACATTTTAGAGGATTACGAACTCAAATTGTCTAAAATATACGCTCTTAGCGCGGAAAAAGCCATGATATGGGCTGAACAGCAATGGTTAACAATGAATGGTCCTGCTGTTGAAATCGAGCGAGAGCGGAATCTGGCTGCAGCCGAGTTGTATCGTTTAACAGAAAGCCCAAAATGGCATGAAATTTTTCTTGATACAACCGTTTTTAAGAAGCCAAATGTCAAAATTTATCAGTCAAAGAAAACACAACAGGAAGACGCTGCTTTTGTGTACGCTCAAACCCGACATCCATCCATAGATAGACAGATCCAGGATAACGCTCGATACGCCTTGATAGAGTTTGCTGAGGCTCAACTCAGTTGGATTGACAATACAGGTTTCAAGTGGCAAAAACACCCTCATGCTCCTTTACGCTGGGGAAGTTCCCTTGGTTCTCCCGATACCATCACCCTAATGCGCGCCCACCAATTGACAGGAAATCCTCGGTTTTGGCAAGGGATTATTTTAGCTACCCAATTTTCAGCAGGAGCTAATCCCGATAATCTTATTTACACCACTGGACTAGGACAGCGATCGCCCCAAGATCCCCTAATTGCTAACACAATAGCTACAGGTAACAATCCTCCACCAGGAATTACTGTTTATGGACCGTTTGATCGGCCTAAACCCAAATATTGGGATAGAGTTTTTAACTTGTTTGCAGATTCCGTTCATCCTTGGCCAACTGATTGGCCTACAACAGAAGGCTATTTTGACGTGTTTCGATACATTCCTGTCACAGAGTATACTGTCCATCAAACTATTGCTCCCACGGCTTATACATGGGGTTATTTAGCATCTATTACAGATCGTTTAAACTAATCGTTTCAATGTTTTAATTGATCTAGCTTAGAGCGAAGGGGTGGCGAGTTTCAAAATCTTAATGTTTAATTTATTTAAGTAGAAATTGCCGTCAATAATCAATAAATTTCAGTCAATTAGATATTTGTAGATGGCAATCTATGATAGTGTATTCGGTAGCAATTTTAAGGAGAGAAATATTGTGAAAACAGTGATCCTCTGCGGCGGTTTCGGGACTCGTATTCGAGACGTCGCTGATAATATTCCTAAACCCATGATTCCCATCGGAGATAAGCCTATTATCTGGCATATTATGAAGTATTATGCATCCTGGGGGCATAAAGATTTCGTTTTATGTTTGGGGTACAAAGGACAGTCCATCAAGGACTTTTTCTTGAATTATGAAGCCAGCACCAGTGATTTTACATTAACCTTAGGCAACGGTAGTCAGATTGACTATCATAACAGCCATTCAGAAGCAGAATGGCGCATTACTTTGGCCGAAACAGGTTTGAACACCCTAACTGGCTCTCGTATAAAAAAAGTGCAGAAATACCTTGTGGATGAAAAGAATTTCATGTTAACCTATGGCGACGGAGTTGGATCTATTGACATTGAACGACTCATAGATTTTCATCTATCTCACGGCAAAATTATGACAGTGAGTGGTGTTCGCCCCCCGGGACGATTTGGAGAATTAGAGGTAGGTGAGAGTAACGCCATTAAAGGTTTTAATGAAAAACCACAAGCATCAGGAGGTCGTATTTCAGGAGGATACTTCGTCTGTCGCCAAGAAATATTCAAATATCTCGACGAACAGGGAAATCAAACTTTAGAACGAGAACCCATGGAAAATTTAGCTCATGAAGGTCAAATGATGATGTACAAACACGATGGATTCTGGCAACCGATGGATACCTATCGAGATTACAATCTCTTAAATGGACTGATTCAGAAAGGAGAAGCCCCTTGGATAAGATGGTAGATAAGCAATCGATTATTGATGAATTGTCTGTTTTTTCCGGGAAGAAAGTCTTTTTAACCGGTGATACGGGTTTTAAAGGCTCTTGGTTAGGGTTCTGGTTACACGAACTTGGGGCAGAGGTGTTGGGTTATGCCCTACCCCCTCAACAACCCATTGATCACTTCTCAGCCATTGGTTTAGACAGCATCATCAAGCATGTAGATGGTGATATAAGAAATTTAGAGCAACTACTAGACACTGTTCAAAATTTTCAACCAGAATTCGTTTTTCACCTAGCCGCACAGCCCCTGGTTCGCCTTTCCTATAGTAACCCGAAGTTAACCTTCTCTACCAATGTGGATGGTTCGGTCAATGTTTTAGAAGCAGTTCGTTTAACTCCCTCTGTGCGTTCATTGATTTATGCAACATCCGATAAATGTTATAAGAACCGTGAATGGATTTGGGGATACCGTGAAAATGACGAATTAGGAGGGCATGACCCCTATAGTGCCTCAAAAGCAGCCGCAGAGTTAGTTTTTTCCTCTTATTACGACTCTTTCTTCCAATTTGTTGAACAGTTGGGGGTTGCCAGTGTTCGGGCAGGGAATGTCATTGGTGGAGGAGATTGGGCGGAAAATCGGATCATTCCCGACTGTATTCGCTCACTGAAAACAAAACAACCAATAATGTTACGTAACCCTGCATCCACTCGTCCTTGGCAACACGTGCTAGAGCCAGTTTTTGGTTATCTAGCCCTAGCGGCCAAACTTTATACCACCCCTAAATCCTATTCGGGTTCCTGGAATTTTGGACCACGGATCGATTCCATCCAATCGGTACAAACCCTGGCAACAGAGGTGATAAAGGTTTGGGGTGACGGGGAAATAATTAGCAATATCGACAATAATGCACCCCATGAAGCTCGTTTACTGCAATTAAATTGCGACAAAGCCAATCAACTGCTTGGGTGGTCACCCTGTTGGGATTTCGCTCGCACCATCCAAGAAACAGTTCATTGGTACCAATCAGTTGTCAAAGGGGACGATGCCTTGTCCCTAACCCAAAAACAAATCCAAGCTTACAGGAGGTCACAAACCAATGATTGAAGGGGTTAAAATTACACCATTACGGCAGATTCTTGATGAGCGTGGCAAAATTATGCACATGATGCGTTGCGACAGCGACATTTTTCAAGGATTTGGTGAAATCTATTTTTCCTGTGTTTATCCAGGGGCAATCAAAGGCTGGCACATTCATACAGAAATGACCTTAAACTATGCAGTTCCCCACGGTCATATTAAATTTGTACTTTATGACGATCGCCCAGATAGCTCCACCAAGGGGGAATTACAAGAGGTCTTTATGGGCCCTGACAATTACTGCTTAGTAACTGTTCCCAAGTTAGTATGGAATGGATTTAAGGGTTTTGGGGATGAAATGGCAATTGTGGCCAACTGTACTGATATTCCCCACTCCCCCAATGAAATTCAACGGAAAGATCCCTTTGATACCTCTATTCCCTACGACTGGAGCATAAAACACCGATGAAACAGCGTATTCTGATTACAGGGGGTTTAGGCTATGTGGGAGGTCGCCTGGCGGTAGATTTATCCACTGATCCCAATTATGAGGTAATTGTCACAACTCGTTCTATTGCCCCTCCCCAAACATCTTGGCTACCCCAAGGGAAAGTAATGTCATTGGATTTACTCAATCGCCAAGACTGCGATCGCATCTGTGAAGGTATAGATACAGTAATCCATCTAGCCGCCTTGAATGAAATAGATAGTGGGAAAGATCCAGACAAAGCCCTTTTAGTAACTGGTTTGGGGTCACTAAATCTTTTGAAAGCAGCGGAACAGGCTAAAGTTAAGCAATTTATTTATTTTTCTACGGCCCACATTTACCGCGCTCCCCTCGTTGGCAACATCACGGAAAACGACGTTCCCCGCCCAGCCCATCCTTACTCCATTACCCATAAAACAGCAGAAGATTTTATCCTAGCAGAGGGGGATAGATCGTCTTTACGTACCCTAGTCTTACGCCTTTCTAACGGTATTGGTGCGCCCACACACCCCGATGTCAACCGTTGGACTTTGGTGGGCAATGATCTTTGTCGTCAAGCTGTCACAGAAAAAGCCCTAACCTTACGTTCGTCAGGATTACAGTGGCGAGACTTTATTACCTTAAGGGATGTAGGAGAGGCCGTTAAGCATTTATTACAACCGGAAATCGATTGGGGTAACGGAATATTTAATTTAGGAGGGGAAATGCCCTTGAGGATTATAGATATCGCTCAGTTGATTCAGCAACGTTGTGAAATCACCTTGGGATTTACCCCAAAATTGATACGTCCTGCCCCTAAACCAGAAGAAAAGTATCAAAACCTCCATTATTCCATTGATAAGCTCAAGCACACAGGATTCATTCTTCACGGAAATTTAACAGAAGAGATAGATGCAACTCTTCATCTTTGTCAGAAAAAATGGGATCAGTAAGCTAAAATGAATTGAGGCTCAAATAATTGCACATCGCTTTTTGATTCCTATTTTTAATCAAATCTAGCTCAAAGGCCAAAGATTTATGTCTCTAAACATTCTTTCCCAACGAGGAATTTTTGAAGGTTCCGCCTTTTGTTTTCTCTACGAACTGGAAAACTTACTGGTAAGCACCTGCTCCGCTAACCTTCTCATTCCCAGAACAAATAAAATAACTCAATGGTTAAATCAAAAAAACCTCTCCCGTTCTCTGACTAAAAAAATTATGGAGAACACCATCGGTTTATACAATCCTATTGATATTAATCTTCCCTCTGATCAAGAACCAAATGTTTTATTAGTCTTTTGCCTTAATCCCGCCCATCTCAGTATGTTGACAGCCATTCCAGAGTGGCGTGAAAGGTTCGATGTAGTGGCGGCTTATGTTATTGATGCCTGGGATTTGCAAATCTACCCTAAGGAAATCAGTGAAATTGATCATCTTTTCGTTCCTGTTCAAGAATGTGTTAGGGAGTTGAGCCAAGAATTTAACATTGGCGTTTCTCTTTTACCATTTGGGGCAGATGTGTTAAGATACAGCTCAACAGATGCAGAACGTCCCATCGATGTTATGAGTTTTGGCAGAAATCCTGTCAATTTTCATCTTCAGTTAACTGAAACTCTAAATGACTCGGTGAGTCATTACCTTTATTATCGCCATCCTGGTTTATGCGGAAATTGGTTACCCGACACATCGCAATATGAAGGTAGGGGGGATCACGAACTACGAAGGTTATTTCACAAAATGATTCAACGTTCAAAAATTATCTTAGCCTTTGATCCACTCTATCAAACCGATCAAATTTATGAAACACGGAAAGTTAACTCTAGAAAATGGAAATTTCGACATTCCATCCTCTCTCTACGCTGGTTTGAAGGATGTGCTGCTGGATGCGTTATATTAGGGAAACGTCCTCAAACGCCTTTATTTGATGACATCATGGGATGGAAAGATTCGGCTATTGAATTACCTGATGACGAATCCCAATGGATTCCGTTTACATTGGATTTATTGGCAGACGACGTTCGCCTTGCAACGATTCGACAACGTAACTATGAGCAAACTTTAGCCCATCACGATTGGAGATATAGAATTCATGATATTTTTAATACTTTAAATCTGAAGGTTCCTCAAGGGTTAAACAAAGAATTGGCTCAACTTTCTGTTAATCTATCTTGTTCTAAGGATATGAATTGTCAGACATAGAATATGGCGTTAAGGCTTAAATAAAAAAGTTCGTTTTGAGTATTGTCTGTAATCTCATGAGGTCTCCTTTTCCTATTTAGTGGGGAATACTCAAAATAAATACGATGGAATAACCTAACCTAAATTTTAAAAACTGTACAACCATTCTGTCTTAACAAAAAGATGAAACTTGCTTATATGACGGGACAGTATCCTAGAGCAACGGATACATTTATTCAACGAGAGATTCAAGCTTTACGTCAGCAAGGATTTGAGATTCAAACCTATTCCGTGCGCAAACCTAACATTGAACAATTAGTAGGAAAAGAGCAAAAAAGCGAGTGTAAACGAACATTTTATTTACTTCCTCCTAATTTTTTCCTATTATTTATTTCTCATTTTTATTTAGTTTTTACTAAAATAGATTTCTATCTAAGAGGAATTAAATTAGCTTTAAAAACCAGTCAACCGGGGATTAAGGGGTTTTTCTATCAAATGTTTTATTTTTTAGAAGCAGGAATATTGGCCAAACAACTTGACGAAAACAAGATCGAACATCTTCATAATCATATTGCCGATTCAAGCTGTACAGTAGCGATGTTAGCAGCTCAGTTGGCTGGTGTTCCTTTTAGTTTTACTATTCACGGACCCTACATTTTTTTTGAGCCTTATCGTTGGGCGTTGACAACAAAAATTGAACAAGCATTATTCGTATCTTGTATTAGTTATTTTTGTCGAAGTCAATGTATGTTATTTTCTTCTTTGGATTACTGGCAAAAACTTCATATTGTTCATTGCGGAGTCGAGCCAGAGCTTTTTAACCCCGTGACTCACACTGGAAAAGGCGATCGCCTACTTTATGTAGGTCGACTGGCAGCGGCCAAAGGTCTTCCTCTTATGCTCGAAAGTTTGGCAAATTTAAAAGAAGTTTACAGCGATCTGCATTTAACAGTTATTGGTGATGGAGAAGATCGCCATGAACTTAAGCAACTAACCCAAAAGTTGGGGTTGACTCAAATGGTCGAATTTGTTGGTTATAAGTCTCAAACAGAGGTTAGAGAATATTTACAGAAACACGATATCTTTGTATTACCTAGTTTTGCTGAGGGGGTTCCTGTTTCCTTGATGGAGGCTATGGCATCGGGACTTCCTGTTATTTCCAGTCGTATCGCTGGCATTAGCGAATTAGTGGAGCATGGGAAAAGTGGCTATTTAATTCCCCCAGGGGACATTGAGCAACTATGCCAAAAGATTGAGGCACTGTACCTCGATTCCGAGTTAAGACAATCGCTTGGTACTCATGGGTGCCATCACGTCTTGCAAAACTTTAACATAGAAAAAGAAACTGATTGGCTGGCTGAGATTTTTCGAGGCTCTCAAGAGAAAAAAATCCTTCCTATTCGTTTTTTGAACGTATAAATAATGTGCAAATTTATTAGTCATACTTTTTCAGCGAACTCCCCTTAAACTAGATATTTTGTCGACTAAATCCATCAAATGATATTTCTATTTTTAAACATATGACAAGTTCTCTCAAAAAGCTGGCAATCAGAGGTTCAGCCTGGACAATCATTGGATATGGAACCTCCCAGACATTCCGTTTTGCTGGCAATCTTATTTTAACTCGCCTTCTTGCTCCGGAGTATTTCGGAATTATGGCAATTGTAAATACCATACGTATGGGGTTAGAGTTATTATCAGATATTGGCATTACACAAAATGTTGTTCGTAGCGAACGGGGAGATGAGCAGGCATTCTTGAATACAGCCTGGACGATTTCACTAATTAGAGGATTGGGTTTGTGGTTTGTCTTATTGCTATTATCTTGGCCGATTTCTCGTTTCTATGAAAATCCTGTTATGTTTCCTGCATTAGTAGCAATTGGTTTAGTTTCCCCATTGCGTGGGGCGGTCTCACCCCAACTTTATACTCTAAATCGTCACATGATGTTAGGGAAAATGACCTTACTAGATCTATCAACGCAAGTTATAGCTCTAAGTACTATGGTTATTTTATCGTTATTTTATCCATCAATTTGGGCGTTAATAATTGGTGATTTGGTCGGACAGACATACAGAACAGTAATGAGTTACTTTATTGGTCCCCAAGACAAACACTACCTATGTTTGGAAAAAAAAGCAAAAGAAGAAATTATTGGCTTTGGCCGTTGGATTTTCGTTAGCAGTGTGGTTTTGTTTCTTTCTGAGCAATCAGATAGACTAATCCTCGGAAAACTTATTCCCCTAGACATTTTAGGAGTTTATAGTATTGCTTATGTGCTGGCTAATCTTCCCGTGAAAATCACAAGGCAAATGGGATTTAAAGTCATCTTTCCACTTGTTTCTAAGCAGATTCATCTCCCCAGAAAAGAGTTAAAACAGAAATTGAACAAAAATCGATGGAAACTTCATCTTGTTTTGTTATCAATCCTTGCATTTTTAGCTGGATTAGGTGACTTACTTATCGAGTTTCTCTACGATAGCCGTTATGAGCAAGCTGCCTGGATGTTGCCTATTTTAGCACTAGGGGCATGGTTTTCAGCCTTATTCTTCGTTGCTAGTCCGTGTATTTTAGCTTTAGGTAAACCTGTGTATAATGCTAAGAGTCGAGTTTTTCGACTATTTTTGGTGGCTTTTGGTTTACCGATTGGGTTTAAGTTGGCCGGCATTTTCGGGTCAATTTTGGTGGTTTCTCTAGGAGATTTACCAGCTTATATAGTCATTCAATATCATCTCATGAAGGAAGGAATTGGAAGTCTTAAACAGGATATTTCTGCGTCTTTTATACTAATCGGTATGATATTAGTAATTTATACCATCAGAGAATTGATGGGAGTGGGGAGAATTTTTGATTCAGTCTTCATAAATGTGAATTAAAAGAAACTATGGATTTTCTGAAGTTTTAATTATGTCAATAAGAAAATGGTTTTTCAAGTACTCACACCTCCAACTATCAATCGCTCAATTCCAAGACAAGCGGAATTACTTTTCGCTCTAATTGGGATCTTTTTCCATACAGGATCACTGGATTTTTTACTGAAACTTTGGGGATTACAAAGAGTCTCAACATTACTCCGATATAGTATTGTATTATTGACTCTACTGGGACTGCTTTCGTGCTGGAAAAAAACAAGTCAAGTTCTTCGGGAAGCTCGATGGACATGGCCACTCGTACTATTTTCAATCTTGTCTGTTCTTTGGTCGAGAAACATAGGGGTGACGATTCAAAGTCTTCGTTCAGACTTTATTCCGATTACGTTATTTGGCATTTACCTAGGAGTTCGCTTTTCTCATTCCACGTTGTTTAGGTTACTGTTTCGTAGTGTACTAATTCTCTCGTTTATTTCTTTGGTGGTTGCTTGGTTGATACCCTCAATAGGAAGACATCCTATGACTCATTTTGCTTATCCTGGTGCTTGGAAAGGAATTTTCACACATAAAAATTCTCTTGGTTTTAACTTGATATTAACCAATGTTTTTCTTTTTTTAAGATGGCTAGACCATAGTCAAAAAAAGAACCTCATCGATTATGCTTTATTGTTTTTACTAATCGGTGGAACCATTTTGTCCGAGTCTCTTTCTGCTTTACTAATCTCTTACTTATCTATTAATTTGACTTGGCTGTACTGTTATTGCTATCAGTGGAGGGGAAAACCAACAATCTTGGCATTAAAGATTGTTTTCATGGTATGTGTAAGTCTGATTGGTATTGTCAGTGTTTTGTGGACTCCTTTAATGACAGGATTAGGAAAAGACCCTACCTTATCAGCACGTACTTTAATCTGGGAGTATGTGTTAGGTAGAGTTGATGAAAGTATAATTTTGGGTTTTGGTAGAGAAGTTTTTTGGAAAACCCCTGGTCTGTTTACAAACGTTTGGCGAGTGGCTCATCATGTTCCTCCCCACGCTCATAATGGATACGTCGATTTATTGGCTGATTTAGGCTACGCAGGTTTATTGCTATTTTTCGTCGCCTTACTACCGATTTTAGTTAAGGTGTTAAAGTTAGCGTATCAGAACAGAAATATGTACGATATTTGGCCACTTGCTTTTATGATTATTTTCTTAATTAGCAATAGTGTGGAAAGTTTGTTATTGAAAGGAGCTAATTTTTCTTGGCTAATCTTTGTTGTGATAGCCTGTTCTCCCTTGACTCATTCGGGAAGCCCCCCAAGTTCCCAAAGGCAAACAAGTAGAATTAGGTCAAGTAAAATTTAAAGCTTAATAACCATTAGCTAACCGCCGAGAAGCCCCGCACTATAAACGAGGGGGATTTATCAAACC
>NZ_JARVCN010000072.1:0-11720 GCF_038442745.1 Crocosphaera sp. Alani8 | reverse complement strand
TATCATTTTAAACAGATTTTTTCCAGGCTTTTTTCTAACATTCAACATTTCTGGAGGAAACCATTCGGCTTTACGAAAAAGTACAAAAATCGACTGATATTGTTGCTGAACACCTAACAGCCAATCAATGGAATACTCTTTGTCGGTTTGGTAGTCTCTACGGCTATGCTAAAAAGGTTATGGCAGCCTGTAACAATGCAGAAACCCTTGCTCCCAATGATCTTAATATCAAAGATAGTCGTGGCCTAGTTAGAGCATTAACTGGGGATAATAAAGGAGCCATTGAGGATTTTCAGGCGTTTATCCAGGGGACTAATAATAGAGAAGCCGAAGAACGTAGGCAATCTTGGATTAATGATCTAGAAAACAATCAAAACCCCTTTACTTCAGAAGAACTTGATAAATTAAAAAAAGAATCAGAATCAAACTAGAGATAAATTGTGATGTTATTTTTAGTGGATTCCAAGATCGCCTGATTGTGTGGAATTCTCTCAGATGGTCAGAATGACAATTTTCTTCACCTTCTATTAAGCCACTACTGACAAGGCTTTTAGGCTGCGTAGATGATCTTGAACGCAACCATCACGTATCGTGGCTGGATCTTTCCCCGATCTTTCTGTATCTTTAGAGTTAAGGGAAAATGTCTACATCTTTGCTAGAATATTTCCCAGACAACGCAACCACTACTAAAGCTCTTGAGCTTTGACAAACTTGAAACGGTGTAAAAGCCCTAGATAGTTAGCCGAAGTTTTAAAAGCTTGGAAGCAACCCTAATTACACCAAACAGTTTGATTCGTATTGAGCCACGCATTAACTGTAGGTGTCGATGAAGGGGGTTGCCATCTTTATCCTAACTAATTTCGTACAATTAATCACCAACTTTTCACCAACTTTCACCAACTTTCCATCACGATACCAAGTTAGTTAATCGGCTAAAAGCCAGATAAGATAGCACTTTCCCCCTTCTCAATGGGTTACTCGCTAATTTCACTCCTTGCGAGATCCAAAGATGAAGGAAACCAACGAAAAACACAATTATCAACACTTAACCCCTGATACTGTCACCGGACAGCGATTGACTCAATACTATAACCACGCATGGGACTTCATAAAGAAAGAAGAAGGAACATGGACAACCATCAACGAATATCCCATAAGTCCCAGAGAAATATGGGATAAACACCAAGATACCCATCAAATAATCGGATTAAGGTTCGGGTCAACCACGAAACACATAACCATAGACCTAGATACAAAGGGCATCTGTCATCCTAGTAAAGATCCCCAAGCCATAAAAACCATAAAGGGAGCCTTAGAAAGCATCGGGTTATGCCGTCAAGTTTGTATTCAATCAAGTGATAGTGAAGGCATACACCTAATATTCCCCCTACCGGAACCCTTACCCACCTTCAAAACAGCCTGTTTAGTCAAAACCACCCTAGAAGCAGCAGGACTAGAAATAAAATCAGGACAACTAGAAGTATTTCCCAACCCCAAGAGATACGCCAAAAAAGGCGAAAAAAGCAACTATAATGGGGTACGTCTGCCCCTACAACCAAATAGCGGGTCATACCTACTAGATGATGACTTAAACATCATCAGCGATAGTGTAGAAGACTTCCTAGACCAGATGGACTGGGCAGCAGAGGGACAAGACATAGAAACATTTAGCAGCCAATTAGACCTAGCTTATGAAGAATATAAAGGGAAAAAAAGCTGGAAAAAGGACGGCAAAAGTAGAAAAGCCCAAGAATGGGAAAAAGCCCTAAAACAAATAGTAAGCATTGGATGGACAGGGTATCACCAAACCAACTACCTACTACCAAAATTCGTAGCTTATTGTATAGTATTTCAACAATGTGTAGGAGCCAAACTAAGAGAAGCAGTAAAGGATGCAGTCATAAACGCCCCAGGATATAGGGAATGGTGTAGGCACCAACATGAGATAGATAAGAGAGTCGAAGAGGTTTGTTATTACACAGAAAGAAACGAATATTACCTAAAATACTGTAACTTCCCGAACCGGAGCAGCAACTATAATCAAACCTACAATAGAAACAGCAGTAACCAAAGAACATTAGACATAGAGAAGAGGATAACGGAAACAGTAGCCCACTTAGAAGCCAATGGAGAGTTACCCCAACAAATCGGCCTCTTAAGGGAAGTGATCATAAAAACAGCCAAAGAAAAATATGGCATAGGATTTTCCATACGAACATTAGGGCAGAAAAAATACCTAGTGCTATGGCATCCCAAACATAGAGCAACAGAAGCAACGATACAAACCCCTCCCCAGAGCGAAACCACATCCCCTCCCGACCCCCCAAATCAACCCCCTCAAGCCCAAACCGCCCCTCCAGTCAAACAGGGTGAACCCGATAGCCAGAGCGGAGATGTATCATTTAGCCCCCTATATGAAGTATTTGGAGAGCTTGAAGCTTTCCCACAAAAAAAATCAAAAATTAACCCAACAACAAACGAACCATCTACGCCTCCTACTGACCCCCCCCTCCCCTCCGCACCGGTTCAACTTGGAGAATTACCCAATGACCGAAAATTGGAGAATGGAGATTGCAGATTGGAGATTGGAAAAAACAAGCCCCTGTCAAACAAGCAGGAGAAAATCTGCCCTCAACAATCTGCCCCCAACAATCACCAATCTGCCCTCTGCAATCTGCAATTAGTTGAGCTTCCAGATCACCTAGCCAAGCGCATTGCTTCGCTTCACTCTACTAAGCAACGCTTTCTCAATCTCGGCTTATTTATTCCCCACGGCCTCAAACGGATAGAAGCCGAGTTAATGGCAGAAATAGCCAAGTTAAATGAAGATTGTAGATTGGAGAGTGGAGATTGCAGATTGAAGCAGTCACAGTCTTCCCCTTCGGATATTAATCAATCTACAACCTCTTTTCCTCAGTCTTCTACTAATCGCAGATCAATCAATAATCATCAATCTCAAACCTCTGTCAAACAACCAGGAGTCAATCTAAAATCGGCAATCGGCAATCGGCAATCCCATGATGATAATCAATCATCATCATCGACTAATACTGAATCATCGACCAATGGCCAACCCAGAAAACTGAGTAAGAAGAAGCTGCTTGAGAAGTGTGACGATTATGGCATCGAAGTTAACCGCACCATTGAGCGGTTAATTAAATCTAACTCGTCCGAAGTGGTGTTAAACGCCCTAGAAGCCTTACTCGAACATAAACGCCAGGGACAAGTTAAAAACCCTGCTGGTTTCCTAGTCAAAGCCATCAAGCAGAAGTGGAAGCCCACCACCGCTACCAATGACCCACAAACATCTCCCAAGCCATCCTCATCCCCATACCTCTCTAATACCACCGCAGCAATAACCGACGAATTTAGCCAATGGTATTCCACAGCGATCGCCAGTGGATTAGTGGAGAATGTACCGACTCATCACTTGCCACTGTACCAACATCGAGAGCCAATGGTGAGGGTATTAACTCCTGATGATAAATTTCCTTATGTCCTACTGCGTTGGAGGAAGGCCAGAGAGCTTTACCCAATTTCTAATACATCCAATTTTGATTAACTGGGAGGGACTTAAATTTATAGTACGAGTTGTAGTTGAAAAAAGTTTTGAAAGGGACTGTCATCACTCGCACCTTTGCTCTGAAAAAAGTTAAAGGAAATATTAAATGGTAAAATAGGGGGGATTGGGGGGAAATACCCCCCAACCAGCAGCAAGTCGAGTTATTAGGAAGAGACAACTGTATTACAAAGAACCTGCTGGCTCTACCCTACATTTTTGGCTAATTCCTAACTCTAATTACCGAGCTTTGTACGGACAGTTTAGAGATTTTTTCAGGGCATTTTTCGTCAAAGGTCATCAAAGGTCGTATTGTAATGATGGTATCTTTGAAAATACCGATAGCGATTTAAGAGCTTAAATCAGTTTAAAACATTATTTTTAAAGATTAACAATGATTATCTCTGCTTTAATAGAGACTGCTCTTGATAGCCAGTTATTTCGTCAATTTCTGAGGAAGACCCTGACTTGAGTGACAACCTTTGACGACCTTTGATGACCTAGAACAAAATTACTGTAAGATAAAGGAAATCGAAAGATGGTTTTGACGAAAAAAAATCGCTCATATCTTCCGTTCTTCCACAGTGTAAATTTTGGTCCGGCCATGTCGGTGAACAATCAATCATTTTCTTCCCACTCTCTCACGGATACAGCAAATTGAAATTGTTCAATAATAAAAAGGACTTTTATGGTGGCCACCACTCTTTTTTCAAAGATGAACAGAATCAAACTTCCCTACATCTAGAGCCCCTCATTCATATAAAGATATTACTTTGATAAAAATGAAAATAGAATTGTCATCTAGAAACTGTAGTTGGACTTACATTCAGGAGACGTGGCGATTCTGCATTAGTTATACCAAATCCGCTTTATATACCCCCTTTTAAAATTTACAGCCTAAAAGCTGAAAACCCTTCTGCCTCCTGCCCCCTGCCTCCTGCCTCTTCTAGAAGATAAGATGGGTTTTAGAACCGGATTTGGTATTATTTGTTCATTTGATTGTTGTAAGGACTCTGCTAATGGTTTTTTATCTATACACTTGTCTATATTAATGTATAGTAGAACTAATTAAAGTAATCCATAAAATCTCTTGCTATTCAGCTAATAGACATCTCCAATAATTAACCTGAAACCCTTATATATCGAGATTAGAATTTAATTTCTGGAGATGTCTAATATATAATAATAGGTCTTTTAAATAAATAGAAAGCATCCCGTTTTTTTAATTAGCATTGGAATTGTTGAAATTACGCTTAATAATAAAAATAAGTAATTTGATAAGTAAAATACTACAAACTACTACTAATAGTAGTATTAGGCAAAATTCAATTGCTTTTGAAAAACCACAATTAAACATACTTATTCCCATTAGTATAAGACCACAAATAAGTATTACGATTAAAAATAATAAAGAAATTATGTGATGTAAGCTCTTAATTAAACTAAAAGATGTCTTTAATTCAGCATTGTTTTCTTTAATAGAGCCTAAAGTAAAGACATTAACTAAATGATTATAATGTTCTTTATCAGCATTTTTTTTAATTATTTTTATAGATTTATTATCATAGTTTTTATTCTTATTAATGAATAATGATTCATCTAAATAATGCCTAATATAAGCTGCACGTATTTTACTTCGGTGATAGCGTTCTGTATAACTAACAAATGATAGAAGTCCAAGAATACTCATAATAATTAGTAAAAGTATTAAATATCTATCTTCACAACCAAAAATTTTATCTGATCCTTCCCTATTGTATTCTACAATAACAGTTAAAATAGCTGCTAAAAGTGCCAATATAAAATTATTTATCCCTTCCCTAGTTGATTCACTATGACGTGCATGTTCTCGATAATCTTCATATAAAGACAATAAAACTTCTTGTTTTTCTGTTTGCATCTTTAAAATACCAAATTTTATTTTTAGATAAAATTATCTTCCTTAATTTAATCTTAACTCTTTAGAATTAACTGATATAATTAACGATTATTATAATTTATTATTATTAATTTAAGAATTATATTTTTTCTTAAAAGTTTAATGATTATCGAATTCGCGCTTTCGCTCATATTATTTATATGGGGGAATACTTCCCCCAAACCCCTTGGATGCTGTTCTCAATAAATATTTGCTGATTTCGCTTTGCTTCATTCGCAAATATTCATCTCAAACAGCTTTTAACAATCCCTAAAAGATTCAATAAAGATTAGGGTATCCGAATCCAGAGATCGCCATCGGGTTTGAATAGGTCAAAGATGATCTGATTGCGTCCTCGTGGGGTTGTTTCTCTGAGTCTCCATTTGCTGAGTGTTTGGGGAGTTGTTCTGATGTTATATTTCTGCTTTAAAATTGCCTGTACTTCTTTATCAGTGAAACGTTGAGTTTCCCCATTGTCCGATATTGGCTCTGTTATCTCCCCAAATTCATCAGTAGAACTTGGAGTAACTTCATGATTATCTTTGCTCTCAGGTTCGTTTCTAGTTGCCTCTAGCTGTGATAGTCGAGAATTTAATTCTTTAAGTACAGGACTGTCAGTTGTTAGTACATGACTAGATAAAAGACTAGGTAAGAGATTAGTAACAGACTCTTCTATCAATTCCTTTAACATCTCTTCTGATGGTAATGTATCAGATAAATTACCAGATAAAAGACTATCGAGGGAATCCTTAACTAGCTGCTCTACCATCTTTTTCTCTAGTACATTATCAGGTAAAGGACTAGGTACATTATCAGAGCTAAAGAAGAGTTTTAAGGCTTCAACAATGCCAGTTCCCCAAGATGGGGATAATTCACCTTGTTTGTTTTTTCGGGTGATCTCATGCTTGAAACAATAAGTCTTTAATTGTTCTGCTATCTCAGAGGGAAGATAACAAGTAACGGTCTTAAAGCCTTCTGGGACTGCCATAATAATTAGTCTTTTACTAAAGTGCCTTACTTAGTATTTTATAATAATCAGTGACTAAGTAATGGATTAATCCAGAAAAGTAATTGACTAGGGGATTGATAATCTATTCATTTTAGTTAGGGAAACCCAGCTTGACATAGTATCATTATTGATACTAAGATCCCATTAAAGTGTATGGCACAAATTGACAAACTCGTTGAACGCTTAAGGAATAATCCAAAGAATGTCAAATTTACTGATTTAGTAAAGGTGTGTAATCATTATTTTGGAGAACCCAGACAGCTTGGGACGAGTCATTGTATCTATAAAACACCCTGGCCTGGAGATCCGCGTGTCAACATTCAAGAAAAAAACGGAAAAGGCAAACCTTATCAAGTTAGGCAGGTTTTAGCTGCCATCGAAAAAATTGAGGAAATGGAAGATGGTTAACTGCGATCACTATAGCTATAGAGTTACTTGGTCAGTTGAGGACTCTGAATTCGTAGGATTATGTGCTGAATATCCTAGTTTGTCCTATCTTGATGAAGATCGTTATGCTGCCATTGAAGGTATTACAAACTTGGTAAAAGATATAGTAGCTGATCTCGAAGCTAATGGGGAGAAAGTTCCAGAACCTATTGCCGAGAGAAGCTACAGTGGAAAATTTCAGGTACGTATCCCACCAGAGCTTCATCGTAAACTAGCTATAGAGGCAGCAGAAGAAAATGTCAGCTTAAATCGCTATGTAAGTCATAAACTAGCTTCTTAGAATTTCTGGCAAAAGTAGGGTTTCAACGGTTCTGTGGGACAATGATCGTTAGAAGTAGTTTTCTAGTTACAGAACCACAGTATATACAAGTTGATTCTTTCTCTAGTTTCTCTAAGGATAACACTATTCCTATCCCCTCTATTAACTGATAATCTATAACAGCAAATCCTTCTAATTGAAGAACATTTGTCATTAAGTTTAGTTGGGAATTTGATGGCATTGGTATAACTTAACTTTAAATATCACCTTTTTTTCAACACTTATTTAACCATAAAATATGCTTAAAAGCAATCCTGAGAAGAGTTATGGTTAATTATTTTGTTTTTTTAGATTTTTTAAATTAGAGTCTTTTTTTTGAAATCTACATGACAAGTTCGGTAGAACCGTTTGTTTATAACCAAGAGAATTTCTGATAAAACACTAGAAATTAATGAAAAAAATCACCAAGATGAAATATTAGAAAACTATTTAGAGAGTATGGAAAAACTTTTATTAGATTATAAATTAAGCAATGATGATGGAGATAATCAAGCTAGAAATGTAGCTCGTTTTAAAACTTTAACAGTATTAAGAAGATTAACATCTAACCCAGAACAGGACAAGAGTATTATTTTAAAATTTTTACGTGATACTGAACTAATACAATTTAAAAATAATGATCATGAAACCTCAAAATTAAGATTAGCTTTCTGTGATTTTCAAAAAGCTAATCTTGGAGGAATTGAACTTGAAATAGCTAATCTTATAGCAGTTAATTTTATAGGAGCTAGTTTTAAAAAAGCTAATCTTAGGGGATCTGTATTAATAGCAGCTGACCTCAGAAAAACTGACTTTACAAAAGCTGATCTTAGAAAAGTTGATCTCTCAGGTAGTGTGCTTCTAAGAGCTAATCTCAAAGAGGCTGATCTTAGAGATGCTAACCTCAAAATAGCTAATCTTAAAGAGGCTAATTTTAAAGAAGCTAATCTTACAAGAACTAACTTAGAAGGAGCTTATTTATATAGAGCTAAATGTTTAAACATTAAAGATTTAAAATCAGCTAAAAATTGGGAAAAAGCAATTTTTACACGGGCAAAATTGGATAAGGATAAGTTTCAATGGATTGTAGAAGATAAAGAAAATAATGAATTACAAGTTGAAATAATAAGAAACTCAACTAGCGGCATAGTTGGCGGCATAATGGAGTCTAGTTTTTAAGAGGTTAGTTTAATAACGTAGAAGCCTTCAAACCTCATCAATTGGTCATCGTAGACAATCGAGTTTAGCTTTTCTTATCGTTTCACTTTTAAATTCCTGAGTAATTCTACTCAAATGATAAGGTTTCCTTATATACTGAGAATGGAGGGTTTGACAATGACCCAAGATTGTACATTTAAGATTTGAGGTGCTGGGCGCGTCTTCGACGGTGCGGATTGATTTTAAATTCATAAGAGATTCTAGCGATGGCAAGCTGGTCGAAATTCACGAACTAATTAAGGTTTAAGAATGATGTTTTGGTGAGGATTTTCCTTAACCGAACAGTATTGAGGTCAGATATCCTTGACTTTTGTCCCTATAATAAAGTGGCACTTTTTACTAAAACTTAGAGGAAAATCATGGAAATTGCCGCAACTGCCATTGATAAAGTGCTGACCGATTTAGGAGCACAACCCGATCCTCGTTGGAAAACTTTAGCTGCCGACAAACAGAGAAAACAGATTCAAACTGAATTAAATTCTTCCGCCCCCAAAGATGGCATGATGCGAGTCATGACAAGGATGCAGTTTCAAGAAGCACCAGATTTAGGAGAAATTGACTGGGAATCAGAATTAGCAACTTTTGAACAAATAGAATATCCTCAATACTACCTTCAGCCTTTTCATAGTGTTTTGGGAGGGTGGTTGTCGGAAATTGCCGCAGTTGGCAATCGAGTAGCAATGGAGGCGGTTTTAGAAAATGCCCATGAGCGAAAGTCCCTGGGAGTAAGAGAGGAAATTGCCCAATTATTTCCCGAAGATGCTCGTCAGATTTTAGACTGGGGAGCGGGGATAGGAGACGATGCCGCAGCTATTGCTCGCTGTCTTCCGAAGGCTACAGTAACGGCATGGGAAGCTTCTCCATTTATGATTGTAGTCGGTCGCCGTTACCACAAAGAGATTCCTAATCTCCGTTGGAAACATGGTTTAGTAGAAAAAACTGAATTGCCAGATAATTCAGTTGATGCAATTAATATGACTTATCTTCTCCATGAATGCCCTGATGAAGTTAAGCAAATAATTCTAGCAGAATGCTGGCGAATTCTCTCTCCAGGGGGTCTGTTAGTGGTAACAGATTCGCTCCCTGGCGACCTGTATTCATACAGAGGCTTCTTTGAACCCTATAAAGAGCAATGGCTTAAAATCAACCCAGATCAATTACTCACAGAAGCAGGTTTTATCAAGCTCAAAGCTTATCAGTTTGCCTATTCTACTTGGACTCGTGTTGGGGTTAAACCTGAATAATTAATAACTTTCATTGGTGAAGTACCCCACCCTCAACGTAGTAGGGTGGGGTACTTCACGGATTACTATGATTGGTTCTAGTTTATCTTTTTTACTTACAATTTTCCTAAGTCTTTAAGACTGTTTAAGAGAAAAAATCACCCTTAATTATTACGGGGATTATGGCTAAAAAATATCCCTGGCCTTCCTCCAACGTAGTAAGACATAAGGAAATTTATCATTGGGGGTCAACACCCTCACCATTGGCTGTCGATGTTGGTACAGTGGCGAGTGGTGAACCGGTACATTCTCCAGTAACTGTAAGCAAGGTCGGAAATATTGGCTATTATTACTCTCCATCTCATAACCCTAATCTCAAAGTAGCCAATATTTCCTAAAATTCGCTACTGATTGAACTAGGATTGATCATTTACTAATGTATCTCTTAAGTTATCCCCTAGTTAAATCAGGCAAATTTTCCTTTGCTTTATAAATCAGTTCATCAAATTGATCTTCACCACCTAGTCAGTGATCTGATCTACACGGTGGGGTTACTTCATAATTTTCATTTGCTGATGATCATTTTTGGCCAGCACCGGCATCAAAAATTTTTCTAACTCGTTCAGTCCGAAGCGGTTTAACCTAACCTTAACCTTGAGGTCGCTCCCGTTTCATGGTTTAATAAATGCAGAGATTAGCATTATAAAAACAAAATAAACAGCGAGCGATAAGCGAGCTTCGTTATATCTTTCTCGAAGAGAAAGCGCACTTACGCAAACTTCGTTTGCCAAGTGCTACTAGGTCGCTAGTTAGTTCCATGACTTTTGAAAGTAGAAAAAAAGATTAAATCGCTGAAACCTAGACTATGAAAGCGTTTCAGCGATCTGGACAAAAGTGAAATAAATGCAACTCATAGGGGTGTCACGGAGTGTCATAGGGGTGTCACCTCACTCTCTACTCACTCTCTCGGCACTCTCTCAGCACTCATAGGACATTGTTAGCCCAAATTGTCCAATTAGGCTATTTGTACTAGCTGTGTGTTACAAAAATGTAGTTGATTAGGCGACAAAACACTACATTTTGTCACTTTTTGTAGCATAAGCACCGGCTTAAGATTGGAGAGTGGAGATTGCAGATTGGAGATTGAAAAAAATAGAGAGCAGGGGAAAATCTGCCCTCAACAATTAACTTTTTCCTTGCTCCTTCGGCGTTTGAAAGGAGTCAATCTTCAATCGGCAATCTGCAATCTGCAATTGTCCCTCGTTGAATCAACGATAGGCGGATTAAGTGGAATTGTTTGGACAAACTTTTCAAGTCTGCTCCTATTTTTTTCAACGAGATTCGGAATTTAGTAGGATTGAGGTAGAGTTTTAGAAAAGTAACTTTAATTTTCCTCCTGATGTCTAATCAAGATCGCTCAATACAGGTTGGTGGGAATGTAACGGGTAGTGCTATGGTCACAGGTGACAGTAATACTGTTTCTGTGGAATTTCAGCAGGCATCCTTACCTCAGTCCGAAACGGTTGATATTAAGGCTGAACTAATGGCTTTGCATGAAATTCTGGCAAGTTTGAATGATCCAATTGCCACAGGGGTTGCTCAGAAGCTAAAGGAAGAGGCAAGCAAACCAAAACCTGATAAAAACATTATTGCCACCACTCTCGAAACGGGTTTAAGTTATGCCAAAAATCTGTCTAGCTTTGCAGAAGCAATGGATAAGTTACAACCTCGCGTCGAAGCAACGGTTGCATGGTTAGGAAAGCATGGTTATAAATTGCTACCTTTAGTGGGTTTAGCCTTATAGCTTCTGGAAGATGATGGAACCCTTGAGTAGATGAGTGAGCAGCCGTTAAACCGTAGTATTCACATTGAAAAAAGTGCCGTAGGAAGCGCGATTGTTTCAGGGGACGGCAACACCATTTATGTCATCCACCAGACGACAGAACAGCAAGGTGTGGAGCAGGTTTCGCCTGAGTCTTCTACAGAAATAGGTGCTAAGGTGATTTCCAAGAAAGAGTTTCCCGGTTATTTTCTTGCATCTGTTTGGA
>NZ_JARVCN010000071.1:0-11728 GCF_038442745.1 Crocosphaera sp. Alani8 | reverse complement strand
TTTGGCCTAAGTTTTCGCAGCGAGTGACCCCTGGCTTTTTGAGAAGATACAGGAACTGCATTTTGATACAACCGATAAACAGGATCTGACTCGGCATTACCTGGGGCAATTTACTGAAGGATGGCTGCGATGGATTTATCTGCGGGAGGGAATAACGCTACTGATTGAGAAAACACAAAATCGAGATCGGCTTCTCTTAAAGCTTCCTGAAGAGGTGCGCCCATTGACATGGCATTTTATCCTTTTCGGAAAACAGAAAACTGTGGACTTTACTTCTTTGAGAGAAGCCAGCTTTTCCATTAATAAAGGAAGATTCCTTCTCCACGGTAGTGGTCTCCTCGATGCATATACTGATGATTTTACGGATACGGGTCCCTTCCTTTTTGTTACCATTTTTGTTGAGCCAGAAGTGTTGCGTTCTTTTGTAAGCGATTCATCGGAAGAGTTGCCCAAAGCACTCAAGCATTTGATTAGACCGAGGGAAATTGCTTGCTATAAGCGTGTTGGGCAAACATCACCAATGATGAACGCGTTGTTGCAGCAAATTCTACAATGCCCTTATAAAGGGCTGACCAAGCGGATGTATTTAGAAAGCAAGGCCATAGAACTGATGGCCTTGTTAATTGAGGAAGAAACCAATATTCACCAGAGCGAAACTCAGGCTACTTTACTCGATCTCGACTACCGAGATCGCATTCATTACGCCCAAGAAATCTTGATAAAAAACTTGACCAACCCACCATCACTGATGGAGTTAGCTCGCCAAGTGGGGATGTGTGACTACAGTCTTAAACAGGGCTTTAAAGAGGTGTTCAATACCACCGTATTTGGCTATTTGCGAGATCGCCGTTTGGAAAGAGCCAAAGAGTTACTTTTAGAACCTTGCATGACTATTGCTCAAGTGGGGCGTACTGTCGGTTATGATAGCCACTCTTCTTTTACCACCGCTTTTAAGAAGAAGTTTGGAGTAAGTCCAAAGGCTTATCAAATATCAGTGAGAAAGTAACATACCTGAGTTCGGTATTAGGAGTTAGGAGTTGAGTCTTTCTTGAGGAGATAAGACGAAAAATTGTCTGATAGCAATTTTCTTATGCATAGATTACAAATTCAGAGAAAAATAGTCCCCACACTTCCCACCCCTCCCTGTTACTGAGCGAAGTCGAAGTACACTCCCCACCCTCACTAAACCGAGATTTTGATACACACAATTGAAAACTGCTATGAGAGAGTATTTGCTGAATCATTATTATATTCCCTCTGCCTCCTGCCTTCTGCCCTCTGCCATAAAATATTAAAATAAAGAATTAAGCTGCTTATTTTCGGACCTATTAGTCCTCACAAAATATCCTCAAAAATGACGAATACCCCTGTTTATCTCAAACCTAATGTGATTGTCGAACCCTTGATCAATCAGTGGTATGCTTGGTCATATCTAGTTTCTCCTGCTACGGCGGCCATGTATGTGACAAAATCTCACCTAGAAATGATGGAATCCTTCGTGGTTGCGCCTCAAGTCCATCGTTCAGCATTAAAAAATCCTGCTATGATTGGGGGTCCTTTTATTAACTACGATGAGAGTAGAGTAGGAGGAATTAAACAGTTATTGGCAAGGACAAAAACAGAACAAGCACGGTTAATTAACCTAGCAAAATCAATCGATAAACTAGAACAAATTTTAAACCAAGAAGGTACAGGTTATTCCTTAGAACCTCTATACAAAAAAGTTCCTGACCCATTAAAAGGCTATGTAGAATTGGTTTATGATAGTTACAATAATCCATCAATTCGCTTTATCGAAAGATTACTTTATCATAGTCCTTATTACAACCCCCAAAATCAAAGCATTGCCCTATCTTTAGAAAACCCCGATCGCCGTTCTTTTGTTCTTAGTACCCCTCGTTTACCTTCTGTGCAAAATTTGCACATTAATATACCTTTTAAAGCCAAAAAACTAGATCGCTTATTGACTATGCGCCATACGGCTCGGTCTTACGCCGAAATTAAGGACATTTTAGCCATTAAATCCCATCAGGAAGCCCTTTTTTCCTCTTTTTTTACAGAGGAAGTTCCTCGAACAACCCCTAAATATGAAGGAGAAGGGGTAAGAGTCCGATACTTTGGCCACGCTTGTGTCCTAGTGGAAGCAGCAGGGGTAAGTATTCTCTGTGATCCCCTCATTAGCAACGAAAACCCCACAGGAATACCCCGTTATAGTTATGGGGATCTACCTCCTCATATCGATTATGCTCTGATTACTCATAATCATCAAGACCATGTAATGTTAGAAACCCTTTTACAAATACGCCACAAAATAGGTACAGTAGTAGTCCCCAAAAGTAATAAGGGTTTGTTGGTAGATCCTTCTTTAAGACTAGCTTTAGAATACATTGGGTTTACAAATGTTAGGGAAATAGATGAACTGGATAATATCCATATTCCTGGGGGGAAAATTATCGGTTTACCCTTTTTAGGGGAACACGGAGACTTAAATATTGCAGCTAAAACGGCCTATTTAATACAGTTAAAAGAACGTTCAATTTTATGTGCGGCGGACTCCAATAATATTGAACCCAAACTTTATGATCATTTGTACGATTTATTTGGTAATTTAGATGTCTTGTTTATTGGGATGGAATGTGACGGCGCACCCTACACCTGGGCTTATAAACCGTTATTAAGCGTAACCAGTGCGAGGAAAATGGCAGAAACAAGACGACTGGATGGATCTAATGCTGAAAAAGCGATAAAATTGGTGCAAAGGTTTGCCCCTGAACAAGTTTATGTTTATGCAATGGGACAAGAACCCTGGCTGAAATATATTACTTCCCTCAACTACACAGAAGAGTCTCGTCCTATCATTGAGTCTAATCAACTGGTAAAATATTGTTGTAATCATAATATTATTAGCAAACGATTATTGGGTCGCGAGGAAATGTTTTTAGAAGAAGGAATTAGGGGTTCTTCACTCCGTTCCAATCATCTTTTGGTGCGCGATCAGAACTCAGACTCTAGGGGGGATACAGAAATGGGATCGACTAAAGAAAAATCCATAAACGAGTTTTTAGGGGAGTTGGAGGCGTTAGATATAAAATTACGGTTAGACGGCGATCGCTTGCGTTGTAATGCACCGAAAGGGGTGTTAACGCCAGCTATTCAAGGGGAACTGAAGGCCCGTAAACCAGAAATTATCGCTTTTCTTACTCCAGCTAAGACACAAGCTAACTTAAAAGCTGAGGCAGTTCTCGACCCCTCAATCATCCCTCCAAACCCCTATAAAATAGCTTCTGAACCCACGAAAATCTTTTTAACGGGAGCCACAGGGTTTTTAGGCACAGCACTGCTCTACGACCTATTAAAACAAACGTCAGCTACTTTTTATTGTTTAGTCAGGGAAGAAACCCCAGAAGGAGCAAGAGAAAAACTTTGTAACCGTCTAAAACTACATTATGCTTGGGATGACAGCTTTACCCCTCGGATCATTCCCCTGATAGGAGACTTATCCAAACCCTTGTTAGGACTTTCTCAAGAACAGTTTGAGCGCATAGGCAAAGAAAGCGAGGTAATCTACCATAATGGAGCTTGGGTTAATCATACCTATCCCTATTCCCGTTTAAAATCTACCAATGTTTTCGGGACTCAAGAAGTGTTAAGGTTAGCCTGTGAAGGAAGAACAAAACCTGTTCATTTTATCTCTACCATTTCCGTGTTTAACCCCACCGATCTCTCAGAAAAACGGGTGATCAAAGAAAGCGATGAATTAGATCCCGAAGAACTTCCTTTAGGGGGTTACGCTCAAAGTAAATGGGTGGCAGAAAAATTGGTTACAATAGCCCAGGAAAGGGGTTTACCTACCTCTATTTACCGTGTTGGCCCTATTTCTGGTCACAGTAAAACGGGTCTTTTTAATCCCCACGATTTCCTGTATAAGTTAATTATTGGCTATGTTCACCTGGGATCTGCTCCAGAAGGTAAAATGCTCTTAGATATTTTACCAGTGGACTATGTAAGTCAGGCTATTATTTCTTTATCCAAGCAGTCAGAAACTCTCGGAAAAGCCTTCCATTTAATTCATACCAACCCTGTTTCTTCTGACCTCTTATTTGAACAACTGGAGGCAATGGGTTATGGTATCGAAAGGATTAGTTATGAGCAGTGGTACAATAAGTTATTGGGTGTAGCTAAAAGTTCCCCCAACCATCCCCTATATCCTCTAGTTCCCTTATTCTCTGCTGCACGCTCTGATGATGCTTCTACTAAATCGTTTAATTTAAAATTTGATTGTTATAATGCCATCGAGGGACTTAATAATAGTACCGTATCCTGTCCAGCTATAGATCGCAACCTACTTAAAACTTATATATCCTATCTCTTAGAAAACGGCTTTTTATCCCCGTTAAATAATAATTAGTAAAAGAACACCCAACTCTCCTAAACTCCCTAACCATGTTTACTGAAGACCGCTATACTGAATACGATACTTGGGCTTGGCTATATAACCAAACAATGGGACCTGAATATGGGAAAAACCAAGCAAAGCCCGTAGAAACTCTATTATTATCTCATTTAGGATCAGAAGCAAAACTACTAGACCTTTGTTGTGGAACCGGTCATTTAACCCAACAGCTAATAGAAAAAGGCTACCAAGTCACGGGATTTGATGGTTCCGAGAAGATGCTGAACTACGCCAAACAAAATGCTCCAAATGGGGAATTTGTTCTAGGTGATGCTCGTAAATTGGATTTACCCCAGGAGTTCGATGGGGTTGTTTCCAGCAGTGCTTCCCTCAATCATATTTTAAGTCTAGAGGATTTGCACAAAGTCTTTGAAAATGTTTACACAGCCTTACGGGAAAATGGATTATTCTTATTCGATATAAATCACCCCGAACAAATGAAAAAATGGTGGCAGGGGAAGATTGTCGAGGGAGAAATTAAAAATAGATACGCTTGGATGCTGGTTCCTAGTTATAACGGGGAAGAAAATAGCGGCGATTTTACCATTACTTTGTTTCAGGAACCTAACAGGAAAAACTTTTCTGTATTGTCCCTGATCAAAAAAACTTTATACAAACTTTTAAGCTGGAATCGGTTAATTGGGTTCCGAGTGAGACTATTAGCAAACTTTGCAGAATGGGAAAAAGATTGGCTGCGATCGCAAATGGTCTATAAAGTCAAAGGTCATAATCTAGAAAGTATCAAAAGTACTTTAGAATCTGTGGGATTTATCGATGTTAATGTCAAAACTATTGACGGAAATCAAAATGTAGATAGTAACCATTCTGCCTATTTTATTTGTCGTAAACCAGAGAAGAAATAAAGTTATGCAAGTCACTTCTAAGAGTAAATCCGAGATTCAGGAACAAGCCCTGAAAAACTTAATTGAATCCCATAACAAAAAAACCGCTAAATCAAAACAACTGGTTCAAAAAAATCGACCTGTTTTAGCCGATCGCAGCGCATTGGGAATTAAGTTTTCTCCTAACATCAAAGAAATTTGTTATCCTATCATAATAGAACGCTCCCAAGGTTCAAGAATATGTGATGTTGACGGCAACGAATACGTCGATATTTTGATGGGATTAGGGGTTAATTTATTGGGTCATAATCCCCCATTTATCAAAGAAGCGATCGCCCAACAACTAGAGAAAGGCATACAAGTCGGTTCTCAAACCATTCTAGCCGCAGAAGTAGCCCATTTGGTCCAAGACTTGACCGGTATGGAAAGAGTCACCTTGAGCAACACTGGAACAGAAGCTATCATGGCGGCTATACGTGTTGCTAGGACAGCCACAAAGCGCAAAAAAATAGCCGTGTTTACGGACTCATATCACGGTCACAGCGATCAAACTTTGGTGAGAGCAACCTTTGCCGAATACGCCAAAAAAGCCATTAATCGGAGAATATCTGAAAGAGTAGGCGATAAAGGCTGGTTAAGTCGGTTGGTACGTCCACTACAAACCCAACTGTACCATAACCTCAACCCCAAAGCTGTTCCGGCTGCCCTTGGTATTCCTCCCAGTCAAGCTAAAGATGTGCTGGTGTTAGAATACGGCAATGATAAATCCTTAGAGATCATTAAATCTCACCGCAAAGAACTAGCTGCAGTCTTAGTTGAACCAGTCCAAAGTCGTTGTCCCCAGATACAACCCCAAGCCTTTCTCAACTCCTTGCGACAAGTTACCCAAGAAGCGGATATCGCCCTAATTTTCGATGAAATGGTCACAGGGTTCCGTATCCATCAGGGAGGCGCACAGGCATGGTTCGGCATCGAGGCTGATATTGTAACTTACAGCAAAATTGCGGGAGGTGGTTTACCCCTCTCCATAATTGCAGGGAAAGCGGCTTATTTAGACGGTATAGATGGGGGTACGTGGAACTTTGGGGACGACTCCTCCCCGTCTGTTGAAACCACCTTTTTTGCCGGGACATATTGCAAACATCCCCTGTCCCTAGCAGCCGCCAAAACAATGTTAAATCACCTCAAAACCGAGGGGCCAACCCTGCAAGAAGAACTGAACCAGAAAACGACAAAACTGGTAACTCGTCTGAACGATGAGCTAGAATCGAGGAAAAAGCCCATGAGATTTGTCAATTTTGGGTCATTTTTTGCAATGGATCTGTCTCAGAGCGTTATTTCACCCTTAGCCCTCAGTTTACTGTCTTATTATTTAATCGGTAGAGGGGTGCATTTGCGACAGGGCGATCGAGGTGGTTTTTTATCTACAGCCCACAACGATGATGACATCAATTTTATCATCCAAGGGTTTCTTGATAGTATTGACGATTTACAAACAGGAGGATTTTTGGAGTAATTTAATTAGTTTGCTTTGAAATTAAATGTTTTCTAACTATTAAGGAGATTGATGAAAATGGCAGTTATCGGGAAATATTGTAAAGCATATCTTTTGAGAGATTTACGTCAATACAGTCAGTGGACTGAACAGCTAGAAAATATTAGAGAAGAAACTCAAGAGGCTGAGGAAAAAACAGTTCAAATAAAGAGAAAACTGACCGATGAAGACTTTCTTTATGTACAAGAAAACTATGTCGTTACCGATGGTATTTTCAAAGACGAAAATATTATCTTTGATGGAGTTACGGAAGAGTGGAAAGAATTTTGTCATAACACACTCAAGTTTGAAATTCCGTCATCTGTTGACTCTAATTAATCTCAACTAACTATGCCGTAAATCTCCAAAAGTTTTAACCACATAGAGTTGTGCAAATCCCAAAATATTTAGTATCATTGTAAATGTAAATAACTAATTGTAAAAACATGAATCAAGAGGACAG
This sequence comes from Crocosphaera sp. Alani8, assembly GCF_038442745.1. Classification (NCBI taxonomy): domain Bacteria; kingdom Bacillati; phylum Cyanobacteriota; class Cyanophyceae; order Chroococcales; family Aphanothecaceae; genus Crocosphaera; species Crocosphaera sp. Alani8. The sequence continues at coordinate 4,436 of NZ_JARVCN010000071.1, read as the reverse complement.
AGAAGACACAACAATCTATAGAGTTGTTGTTAATCACGAAGAGCAATATTCTATCTGGCCAGATTATAGGGATATTCCCGCAGGTTGGCGAGACACAGGAAAAAGTGGCCAGAAACAAATCTGTCTTGACTATATCAAAGAAGTTTGGACAGACATGAGACCTCTAAGTTTACGTAAACAGATGGAAAAATCTATTAAAGACTAGCTAGTCTTGAGTGGTAATTTAATTGTAAAATTTTAAAACGATTGATACCTAAAATAAAGTTGATTGTCTAGGTAAAATTTAGAGAAGCAACTTATAGGTTATCAGATGTTTATTGAATCCATAAAATATATCTAACACGGGAGTGGTAAAATTTAGAGAAGCAACTTATAGGTTATCAGATGTTTATTGAATCCATAAAATATATCTAACACGGGAGTTTTGACTCCTATTTTTTAAAGATAGAAAATTTATACCTCAAAAGTATGGGAACTGCTGTAAATAGTTTTAAAAGTGTAGAAATCGATGAACAAATCGACAGATCAATGGAGCAATCTTATCCTAACTATTTACTTGAGTTATTAGTTCCTTGGGATCTACCTACGGAACAGCAACTTAATGAACAAGATAGGGAAAATTTAACAAAAATACTCGATAATTTTTTACGAGTTTTAGAGCGGCCATGCCACGAAAAAGAACTGATTTCCCTAGACAAGATATTAGTTTCTCTTGAGGCAATAGAAGTATCTGCACTTGAGTCTATCTCAACAAAATCCCATCTTGAAGATTGGGAGATTACTGATTATGATAAATACTTTGACGTGAGACGAGTTGAAAGTGCAAAACCTGCCTTTTCTATATTAAAAGGAATTGTCAGCACTTATCATGCCTTTTTATTGCTTTATCATCAAAATCAACATCTTGATTCCCATCAAATAGAACTGCAAAAGCAAGGTTTTATTGCTTTTGCCCATTTAATAATTAGAGTATATGATTTGCCCTCAGAAGAAGTCTATCAGTCCGAGTAAATAAAGTACCTTAACTAAAAGCAGACGAACCGAGATCCGGGGGAACATCTTGCCAACGGCCAGGTCCAACAGCACGAACTGCCTCGGTTAAGCTCACGTCCCCTGTGTATAATGCTTTGCCAATAATAACACCGGTTACGCCGATCGCTTCTAGAGCTAGTAATCCTAAAACATCACTCAAACAACTAACCCCCCCTGAAGCAATGACGGGGATATCAATATGGTTAGCTAATTCTCGCAACGCTTCACGGTTGGGACCTTGCAGGGTTCCGTCACGATGGATATCGGTGTAAATAATAGCACTCACGCCAAATGTGGCCATTTGTTGGGCTAAGTCCACCGCTAACACTTCCGAGGTTTCTAACCATCCTCTGGTAGCAACTTTCCCGTTACGAGCATCAATTCCTACTGCAATGCGGTTAGGAAAAGCCTGACAGAGTTCTTGCACCAAGGAAGGGTTTTCTACTGCTACAGTGCCGATAATAGTGCGATCTACCCCTAAATCGAGCAGTTGGGAGACACTTTGGCGATCGCGTAATCCCCCTCCCACTTGTACAGGAATGGAGATTGCTCTAACGATCGCTTCTATGGTATCAAGATTGACTGGGTGACCTTGTTTTGCCCCATCTAGGTCCACTAAATGTAAACGGGTTGCCCCTTCATCGGCCCATTGACGAGCGACTTCTACGGGATTTTCGTTATAAACTTGGGATTGTTGATAGTCACCTTGGTAGAGACGAACACAGCGTCCTTCTAGCAGATCGATCGCAGGGATAACATCCATGAAAGGTATATTGTTTGGTGTTTTCAAATATTATCATTTTATCAAAAAGGAACACATTATATATTAAAAGAAGATTAGGAGTAAAGAGTCGACATTTTTGTGAACAGTTGACAGTTAATTTAATTAATTTGGGAGAAGGTTACAATGTATATTTAAAGAATAGAGTTTACTAACTTTAGAAGTTTTCAAGAACTTTCTCTAGACTTACCTAAAAATTGGTACTATAGTCCATATTGTGGCGCAGTTATATCTTATTTACGGAATTATACCTAAAGTTAAAAATTGTGAACAAATCTTGTTCTCAGTCCTGAAACTTTATTTAAAAAAGTTCGTTTATCAGTGAAATCCCAGTGGTCTTATGGAAAGATTAAATAATAAAATTAAACTAATTTTTCATCAAAGTTACGAGTTTAAAACTTAAATATTGTTCAAGAGTGTGAGAAAAAACTACTAGTTGATTAATTTTAATCAGTGAAGCTTATTCTTACAATTCTGGGGAAGTTAAGGTGAGGTTAACAATCTATTCTAATACTTAAAATTATCTCTAAAATTCATAAATGTTTTAAGATTCAAGCTTATAATGAATGACATCAGAAATTATCTAATAAGCTTTTTTCTGGGGAATTCTGGCAATTATTTTTCTGTTTTCTAAAAATGTTCTCTATTAGGAAATAATCCCCAAAAACTCAGTCTAATAAATAGTTAGACTCATGGCTAAACAGTCAAGAAATCCTACTCTTTAAAGGCACATACAACTCACTTCTGAGGTTGAATTTATGCAATAAAGCTAATGCTTAAATCAGCAGAATTTCTGCTAAATAATGCTATTTGACCACATACTAGACACACAAGACATGATTAACTTCTCGATTATTAATGAATGGAACAACGGTTTTACTGGTAGTTTGTCCATTACAAATACAGGTACAGAACCAATCAACGGCTGGATTATTGAGTTTGATGCACCATTTGAAATTACGAACCTTTGGGATGGCGGAATCGTCAGCCAAAACGGAAATCGCTATGTAATTCAAAATGCTGCCTGGAATTCGACAATTAACCCTGGTCAGACCATCTCATTCGGATTTAACGCGACAAAATCCGATGGAATGACGATCAAGCCAACAAACTATCAACTCAACGGAGTTGACCTGGTTGATCCAAATAACCCAGGTGACTCTGGAGACAATGATCATAACGGGGATATACATAATCACGATCATGGGGATGAACACAACCATGATGAAGACCCATTACCCAATGATGACCCTCAAGATCCTCTCACCGATGAAGGATATAATCATGATCATGGGGATGAACACAACCATGATGAAGACCCATTACCTAATGATGACCCTCAAGATCCTCTCACCGATGAAGGTCAAATTTTCTACAGCGATGGAAGCAACCAACGCATAAACGACTTCGACCTCTCCCAAGACAGAGTAGATATTGGACCCGATTCGATCCACAATCAAATCCCCATTGATACTGTTGATGGTCTGGTGTTCCAAAATATGTTTAACCCCAACCGCTCCCTAACACTGGTTGGGATTAATCTTAAAGACCTCAAAGCAGAAAACTTTACCCCCATCTCCGATGCACACTTGCAACAAGACCTGAGTGCAGCTTTAGCATGGGAAAACGGCACAGGCTATATCAGAGAAAATACCGTTTATGTTCGTTCCCATGAACAAGGATTAGAAGAAATCGTCGAATTTAATCCAGAGACTGACCGCATTAGCTTTTTCTATCTCAGTGTGCGAGGGGATAATCAACTCAACTTTGCGGTAGAACAAACGGCTCTTGGGGTGAGGTTTTATAGTCCGATTACAGGGCAAAGTATAACCCTTAGCGGAATTGAATTCTCGGATTTGAATAGCTCACATTTTGAGTGGAGAGCAAATCAACTAGAAGACAATATCGCAGGTCGCATGGGACTATCGGATAAAATAGCCAACTTTACTATTGTCTCTGACAATGTATTCAGTGGCAAAAGTGTGCCTATGGCAGGGTTAGTGGACAGAGCACCCTATCACATCAACTATCCCGATTACACAGGTGAAATTATAGGCTCTAATCCTCCACCAGATGACCCAGTAGATCCACCAACTGATCCACTAGACCCACCAATTGATCCAGTTGATCCACCAGTAGATCCACCAACTGATCCAGTTGACCCACCAGTAGATCCACCAACTGATCCAGTTGACCCACCAATTGATCCAGTTGACCCACCAGTAGATCCACCAACTGATCCAGTAGATGACCCAGGAGACCCGCCAACTGATCCAGTAGTTGATCTACCAGTTGACCCCATAACCTCGGACTACGAAGTAGATTTTGCTATTACTAATAATTGGGGTAGTGGATACCAAGGTGAAGGAAAAATCACTAACAATGATACTAGCCCACTCAATGGCTGGACTATTGAGTTTGAATTTTCTGGCAACATTACTCAAATATGGGACGCAGAAATTGTCAGTCAAAATGGGGACACTTATGTAATTAGGAATGCAGTTTATAACGGCACAATCTCTGCTGGTCAAGAGATATCTTTTGGATTCTTAGGAGATGGTTCTATTTCTAATACCAAATCCGCTCTTGTTATACCCTTTATAAGCTAGAATAGGCAGATGTC
>NZ_JARVCN010000070.1:0-11753 GCF_038442745.1 Crocosphaera sp. Alani8 | reverse complement strand
TCTTTGTCCCCTAACTTTCGGCGAGTCCCCCCAGACTTTTTGAGAAGCTTCATCAGAAGCATACTCCTCATCGACATTTTCACTATCTTGGATTATAATGCATACGACAAAAGGGGTCAACATCAGTTAACCCCTTGTTTCCATGTTGAAAATGACGTGGAAATTTAGTAAACTTCTACGTGCCAACGGTGTTCTTTCTTGAGTTGCTTAACGAAGTCAGGCCACTCTACGCCTTGTTTAGAAGCAAAAGCACTTAAACCTTCTTCAAGACCACTTTCCATTCCCTTTAGTCCACACATATAGAGATGGGTCTTAGGATCTTGTAACATAGTCCATAACTTTTCTGCCTGTTCAGCTACTCTGTGTTGGATGTACATCCGTCCACCTTCGCTATTTTTCTGTTCACGACTAACCGCATAGGTTAACTCGAAGTTATCAGGATACTTAGTTTGGATCTCTTCTAACTGATCTTTGTAGAGAACATTAGCAGTGTAAGGAACACCAAAGATTAACCAAGAGTTGCCCTTAAACTTGTATTCTGGGTTGTTCTCAAAGAACATACGCCATAAGAAAGAACGGAAAGGAGCAATTCCTGTTCCTGTAGCCAACATAATGATGTTAGCGTCTTCCTCATCGGGAAGTAACATTTCTTTCCCAACAGGTCCCCACATAGCTACATCAGCACCCACTTCTAGGTTACAGAGGTAAGTAGAACAAACACCATAAACTGTTTCCTTGGTTTCGGGGTGTTCATATTCTAACTGACGAACACACAAAGAAATGGTCTTATCATCCACCTTATCTCCGTGACGAGTAGAAGCAATAGAATAGAGTCTAGACTTCTGGGGTTTACCCTTTTCGTCAGTTCCGGGGGGAATAATAGCAAGACTTTGTCCTTCCAAATAATGAAGGTCCCCACCAGAAATATCAAAGGTTATGTGTTGAACGATTCCACTACCACCTTCAGCAACTAAAGGATAATTTTCAATACATTTGCCAATGTAGGGAGCTTTCGGCTTATAAATATTAGAGGGAATTTTCGTTTTCGCTTGAGTCATAGGTTTACGTTTTTCTTCCGTTTTGTTGCTTTGTTGTGGTTTAGCAACTTCGGCTGTACTAGAACCGTTAGAAGTGGGTTTTAAAGGGGTTTCAGCATCTAGAGGCTTGATGCTGACAATGCGGCCACCCATGCGGGTAATACGACGCATTTCCTGATTCATCCGTCCGTAGGGAACTGTGATAAAGACGCTACCACTACGACGAATGGGATAGTCAATACTATCATTATTAGTATTTTGACTTAACCCCACCACCTCGTAGACAAACAGACGGCTTCCGTATGCTGTTGTCTGGCCAGAAGTTGCTGTTAAAGCTGAACTGTACATCAATCTCTCCTAGATTTACCTTTGCCTATCATAACTGCTCTATTTAGACTACCATCGGGTGGTAATGTCAAATACACTGCTATGAATTGCTTGACCAGGAGGGAAACCTCAAATCAGATTCAGTGTTTTCATAGAGCATAACGAAATTATCCCCAAAAATCTGTTAAACCTGCATCAGTTTTATATTTTTTTCAAAGAGTGGTTTTAGGGAAATTAATCCATTGCGAAAGCTTTGCTTCTTGTGAAGGGTGATGTCAGTCTGGTAGAATCTTGTCAGTATTTAATACTTATTTGGATCTTGCTGAGGTCTGGTCGACCTTGGGAGAATACAACAGGATTATCACCCTGTACAAAATTCTACCTAGTAATTGGCCAAATATGCTCCCTTTATGGGAGACTTTAAAGACAAGGTAACGAAACCGGGTTAACAATTTTGTTTTGCATTTAGAGGGAAGCTATGACCACAAATTTAGACCGCGTGGTTCTTATTGCAGTTGCCGGAGACTCCGGTTGCGGTAAATCTACTTTTTTACGACGTTTAACCGATTTATTTGGTGAAGAGTTTATGACAGTCATCTGTTTAGATGACTATCACAGTTTAGATCGCAAGGGAAGAAAAGCTGCTGGTGTAACCGCCTTAAACCCCAAAGCGAATAATTTTGATCTGATGTACGAGCAAATTAAAGCTCTAAAATCTGGTCAAGCTATTGATAAACCAATTTATAATCACGAAACCGGAGAACTTGATCCTCCCGAACGGGTTGAACCAAATAAGGTAGTTGTTATCGAAGGATTACATCCTTTATTTGATGAGAGAGTTCGTGAGTTGGTTGATTTCGGAGTCTATCTCGATATCAGCGACGAAGTTAAAATCAACTGGAAAATCCAACGGGATATGGCGGAAAGAGGACACACTTACGAAGATGTGTTAGCCTCCATCAATGCCAGAAAGCCTGACTTTAGTGCTTACATCGAACCCCAAAAACAATACGCTGATGTGGTAATTCAAGTATTACCTACTCAGTTAATTGAAGACCACGAAAGTAAGTTATTACGAGTCCGTCTGGTTCAAAAAGAAGGTATTGCTAACTTTGAACCCGCTTACTTATTCGATGAGGGTTCCACTATTGATTGGCGGCCTTGCGGACGCAAGTTAACTTGTGCTTATCCTGGTATTAAGATGTACTACGGTCCCGATAACTTTATGGGTAACGAAGTATCTATCTTAGAAGTAGATGGTCAATTCGATAACCTCGAAGAAATGATCTACATCGAAAGTCATCTCAGTAAAACAGGAACCAAATACTATGGCGAGATGACCGAACTGTTACTACAACATAAAGATTATCCTGGTTCTACCAATGGAACTGGTTTATTCCAGGTTTTAGTCGGTTTGAAAATGAGAGAAACTTACGAAAAGATTACAGTAGGAGAACAAGTTCCTGCTCAAGTTTAATTATTTGTGGTAATTTATCTTAAAGCCGTGAGGAAAATTCATTTTTTCTCACGATTTTTTTTTAAGAAACTAGACTTTAATCATAACTAAAATATAAAAAATCCCCGCACAATGACGGAGATGTAGCAAGAGGAAACCAAAAAACTTGATTAACGTCCTAAGGCTCGAGAGTAAGAGACCATTCCAGCACTGACCACTTGTCCATAGTTATTGAGACGATCTTGTTGTCCTGCTCTTGTGGGGGCTAAAAATGTATCGGTTAAACCTATAGCAGCAAACATAACGGTAGCAGTGATAATAATGTAGTTGCGGATGATAACGCTGTTGTTAGTAGTGGTGTTTAACATTGGTTTGGCTCCTGTCCTCTTGTTATCTCTATCTTATGAGCTGACCCGGGGTGATGTCAGTCCCAAAATCAAAGTATATTCAGGGTTTTATCGATTTTCATAAGTGGTATAAAGTGGAAATAAGTGGAACTTGCTCCAACCTGAATTCGATATGAGCAAATTTATACAGAACTTGCCAAAATCAGTAGTATAAAACCCCTTATCTATTCAAGTGAAAAGTCTCTGGTTATGAAGTTTAATTAATTTAAGTATAGGAAAGTTTACCACCAGACGACAAAGGGGAAAAACCCACCAAAGGTAGTATTAGCCTTGATAAACTCCATACTGGAACTAGATAATGAGGAAACAATCTAAAAAAAATATAAAGAAATGCTGAGATAAGGCAACATAACTTTACAATGTACTCATAAGATAAAAACCGTCAGCCAACCAAATATAAGGCTGGTATATAATAAGTCACCCCAAGAATGCACATTCTTGGGGCATAATTTTTGTGGGTTCTCTAGTACGCTAAGCACAATGAGCGATTTTTCTAACATTAAAATACTAATTAGCAATGACGATGGCATTTTTGCCCAGGGTGTTCGCACCCTAGCCAATACCTTAGCCCAGGCAGGGTATGATATTACCGTAGTTTGTCCCGATCGCGAACGTTCGGCCACAGGTCACGGTTTAACGCTTCACCGTCCCATTCGGGCTGAAAGAGTAGAAGACTTCTTTAACCCTAAGATCAGAGCTTGGTCTTGTTCTGGCACTCCCTCAGACTGCGTTAAACTGGCATTAAGCACCCTTGTCGAAGTTCCACCAGATTTTATCGTTTCAGGGATCAATCATGGCTCTAACTTAGGGACAGACGTGCTGTATTCGGGAACAGTATCAGCGGCTATGGAAGGCATTATCGAAGGGATTCCCAGTATTGCCATGAGTCTAGCCAGCTTTTCCTCTCGTCAATTCCAACCAGGTGCCGACTTTGCCGTACGCTTAATCAAAGAATTGCAGGATCGTAACCTTCCCGAGAGTACCCTCCTTAACATAAATATTCCCCCTGTGGCAGCCGATGCGATCGCAGGAGTCATGTTAACCCGTCAAGGGTTACGTCGCTATATCGAAAACTTTGAAAAACGGGTCGATCCTCGAGGAAAAAGTTATTATTGGTTAGCAGGGGAATTAGTAACAGAAATAGAACAACCAGACCATATCCATCTACCCTCTGACATTCCCACCGATGTACAAGCAATTCAGCAAAATTATATTACCCTAACCCCTTTGCAGTACAATCTCACTGACGTGGCTAGTTTTGAGTATTTACAAAAAAATAAATGGTTAGACTGGTAGCTGGAATTAAAATGAGTCAATGTAGCCACGACAATTTATGATATTCTAATGCAATCGCAGTCTTATTTAAAACCATGTCCTCTTTTGAATACAATCAAGAAAGGGATTCCGAAGATATTGATCGTGTTACCTTGACCGACGAAAAGGGTTTTACCCTCGATTGTTACATAGAAAACGCTATTGAAGGAAATGATGGAACCTATCTATTATTAATGCCTGTGGATATTCCTGTGGTCATTCTATCTTGGGATGGAGAGGAAGAAGACAGCGACAATAATGAGGAAATTAGTAACGGTGTTTTATTAGAAGATCCAATAGAAATAGAGGAGATTTTTGCGGACGCTAAGGCAGTTTTAGCCGAGTTAGATTTAACCTTAAAATTGACTGCATTCACTCTTACTCTCACTGGAGAACTACCTCCTATAGAAGACGATGGCATTCTTACCTTAGAATTAGGTAATGAAGAACCATCCTTAGAATCAGAAGAATTACAATTTTTAAAAGATTTTTATCATAACAAACAAAAATACTCTATCTATACTCCTTTATCTCCCTTACTTTTCCTAGCAAAATACAATTTACTCGGAAAAGTAGAGTTAGTTTCTCCTGAAGATCAACAAATGCAAGTTATTTTAGAAGAATTATTATTTGATGATATGGATGAGTAATTAATCATTGATAGTTAACTTATGACATTGGTTTAATGAAAATTAGGAATATCCTTATTTAAAGAAAGCAATAGTTATTAAAAGGAAGGGAAAATTTAAGATTATTTTCTTTGATAACCTAAAGTTCCATAAGTAAAAAAATATCAAAAATTTTGCCTGTAACCCCTAAAACATCTTCTATGATCGAGAGAGACTGGCGCAATCTGGGTAATCCATGCAGCCTCATTTAATGCCTCGACGTTTTTATCAGTGGCTCAAATCAAGATCATTAGCTCTGAGTGCCACCGACACCCGTTATGCCATTGCAGAAGCGTCCTTAATTGGAGTCCTATCGGCGATCGCCGCCTTAATTCTCAAACAAGGAGTAGGTTGGTTAGGGGGTCAACGTGTCGCTTTGGCCAATCAATTTGGTGCCATGATGGTACTCCCATTAGGAGGACTAATTTTAGGCTATTTAGCCGGTCTGCTCATAGAAACCCTCTCCCCTACAGCCACAGGGGGGGGAATGACCCAAGTTAAAGCCGCCTTAGCTCGGTACCGAGTTCCCCTCTCTTTACGGGTAGCATTGGTTAAATTAATCGGAACCATTTTAGTATTAGGAGGTGGGCTAACCCTTGGCCGTCGTGCGCCTACCGTACACATCGGAGCCGCCTTAGCCGCCCAACTCAGTAGTTGGCTTCCCACCTCCCCCGAACATCGGCGACAAATGATCGCAGCCGGGGCGGCAGCAGGACTAGCAGCCGGTTTTGCCACCCCCATCGCAGGGGTATTGTTCGTAATTGAAGAGTTAATGCGAGATGCTTCCGGTTTAACCCTAGAAACAGCACTGGTGGCCTCTTTTACCGGAGCAGTGGTGTCCCAACTCTTGCAGTTGTCCACTTTTAATTTTCCCTCATCCCTTCTAGATTTACCTGATATCGCCTTCTATGCCTCAGAAATTCCTTTTTATCTATTATTGGGAATATTAGCAGGGTTACTCGGAGCGTTATTCAATCGAGGACTGTTACTAAGTGTTAAAATCCAAAAAGTCCTCAATTTACCTTTATCGTGGCGCATTGGCTTGATGGGAATGGTATCAGGCTTTATTATTGCTAATTTGCCTCTTTTCTTTCGAGACAACACAGGGTTGCGTTTTATTGTACTCAAGGGAGAACTGCAGTGGCATGACATTTTATTGGCTTTTGTGGCTCATTTTTTCCTGACTATTTTGGCCTATAGTGCTAACACCCCTGGTGGGTTATTTGGACCGGCTCTGGTGTTGGGATCTGCGTTGGGGTATTTAGTGGGAGACTTTGAAGAGTTTTTGACAGGAACCGGTACAGAATCTACTTATGCACTGGCTGGAATGGGTGCATTTTTTACAGCAGTGGTTAGGGTTCCTGTAACGGCGATCGTATTTGTTTTTGAATTAAAGACAAACTTTAATATTGTTCTACCTTTAATGGTCACTTGTGCTGTTTCCTATATGGTGGCCGAAGGAGTCTCGCGAGGTTCTCTCTACGAACATATGTTACAGGCGAGGGGCATTTACATCAACGAAGGAGCAACAGGACAGGATTTTCTTTCAAAACTAACTGCCTCTCAGGTAATGCAGTCTAAAGTTGAAACCCTATCCAGCAGTTTAACCCTGGATGAAGTGTTGCAAGCGATGTCTAATTCTAGTCATCGAGGGTTTCCTGTACTTGCTGAAGGTCAATTGGTGGGTATTGTAACCCAAAATGATCTAGCAAAATTGAAAAAAGTTCCAGGATTTACTCCTTTGTGGGAGTTCATGACCAGAAAACCCATTACAGTGCAATCAGAGGCTTCTTTGAGCGATGTTTTATACCTCCTCAACCGTTATCAACTGTCTCGTCTTCCCGTAACAGAAGGTAATAAGTTGGTGGGAATTATCACCCGAACCGATATTATCCGTGTCGAAGCCAACCAGTTACAAGGGGACGATACCACCATTAACGAGATGGTTCCCGATCCCTCTTATATTACTTATCAAACCCGCGCCCCATTAACTGGAGAAGGTCGCATTTTATTACCTTTGATCAATCCAGAGACAGCCACTTCTATGTTCAAAATTGGTGCAGCCATCGCCCAAGAACAAAACCAAGAAATGGAGTGTTTACAAGTGATTACTATTCCTAAGCACAGTGATCCAGCACAAACCCCCGTGATCACCCAACATAATCGTCAACTACTACAAAGAATCGAAAGATTAGCTCGTCAAGACAATATTTCTGTTCACACTCAAATTCGTGTTGCCCACGATCGCGCCCAAGCTATTTTAGACACCATTCGAGAACGCCACATCAATCTTATGGTATTAGAATGGTCTCCTAAAAATCATCTCCCCGGAACCATTTTTGGACCAGTGGTTGATTTATTGATTCGCAAGGCCCCTTGTGAGTTAGTTTTAGTGAAATTGGGTCCAGAGGAAGAAACTTACCCCGAAGCTTTGGATAAGGATACCACTTGGTTAGTTCCCGTTGCCGGTGGACCGAATGCAAAACTGGCTATAGAATTGTTACCTGGATTAACCCAACTATATACCCGACCCCGCTCCCCAATTATTTGGTTATGTCAGGTGTTTTCCCCCCATAAACCTACTCCAAGTTATCAGTCTTTGGAGGTCGAGGCAAAACAATTAAAAGCACAACTGGAACGCCCAGTTATTCCCTTACCCATTCGTTCGCAATCCGTCGCCGATGCCATTATTCACTTAGCAGAATCAGAAACCTGTGACGTAGTTATGTTGGGGGTAAGTCGTGAGAGTTTATTGGTTCAGGTAATGCAGGGAAATGTCGCTAAAACCATCGCACAAAAGGTTAAAAGTACGGTTATTTTAGTGCGAGGAAGGTTAGAGGATTAGTCAGAATTACTTGACAGTTTTCTGCCTAAAATTATTGACTTAAATCCCAATTTATGGTAATTAAATTAATAGAAAAGTAATGCCATAATAATTGTTAGGTTTAATGAATCATTTTTATCTTCGGCCTGAAGACTTACCTCCTCGTAAACCTGTTGATGCCTCTTTACAGCGAAGGCTAGATCAAGCCGTGACCAGTTATTTTTACGAAACTTGTGATTACCTTACCCAAGGGGTCTTGTCTCGCGGTGGATGGTATTTAACCACCTGTGGTACGGCGTTGACTTTAGTTGTTGTTTGTGTCAATAGACGACACAATTGGGATGTATTGAAGTATATGGCTTCTTTGGGTAAATATCTAAGAGAATTTGCCCCCATCGCTAATATTCGTATTTACCCACCACCAGGAGACGGAACGTCCTTAGAAATGCGCTTCCAGTTACCAGTGGTGTCTCAATCATAACTAGATGATTAGTAACCTGAGTTCGGAGTTAAGTCTTTGTTGACCAGATAATGCGTGTTTGAGACTACTGAACATGAGGGAATTTCTATGAATTTTCTTACATGGAACTCAGGTTAGTGGGCAGTTAACACAAGCAACAGCTTTGTCACTAAAGCTGCTGCTTATGAGTAAAGTATTAATTTGTCATAATTAAAGGACAGAAAACAGCATTTTTTGAGACTAATTAGGTAAAATTTAGGCAATTAGTCTAAAATTGGGGTAATTAACCACAAAATTGTCCCGACTCATGGTGTCCCCTTCCGCTTGAGGAGTCCACAATATTTCCACTGCTAAGAGGCGATCGCTTCCAATGGCAGCTATTTGTTGCAAAGACTGTTGAAGGTGATCTACTTCGTTAATTTCTGGTAAATCTAAATTACCTTGAACCCCGACAATAATGGAGGCCACAATATATTCTCCTGTTGGGGTAAATTTAGATAATTCGCCTTTCCCTGCTAGTAATTCTGTCTTAGTATCCCCTCGCAGTTGGTTGTTAACGTTAGATAGGGTTTCTGCACTGAATTTACTTCTTTCAGCTAAAGCTAGTTGATTGAATTTACTTTCTGCTGCATCGATGCCGGTGGTACTAGTTTCCGTCAACCCAGATACCCAGTATTCGGGGTGACGCAACAGAGCTAAACTAGCTTCTTGCAGTACCATTACCCGTCCAGATGCGGTGTTGGTGTCTGCTGTTTCTGCCAGTTGATCCAGTTCTTTTTGTAAATAACGGCCACTGGCCAATAATCCCACTTGAACTTTAGCTACAGAAACTTTAGGATTATCGTAGCTATTCCCCATCTGATCGCCCCCAAGATTGCGGACAGTCTTAATGAGAAAATTGGCCAAAGCAATAAAGATCAGGATGCTAAAAAGGCTACCAAAACCGCCAAAACCAAAGAAAGGGATCAGAAAAGGAAAGCCAAATCCTCCCCCACCGTAACCGTAACCACCTCTGTATCCTCCACCTCTGGGAGCGGTGTAGGTACGACTAGGACTTCTGAAGGAACCACCACCAATCCTGCCCCCTGTACGAGCAGCTAAAGCACTACTAACGTCTCCAAAAACCAGGGTTATGACTAAAACGAGGATTAATAAGGGTTTCAAAAAATGTTTGATTTTTTCTAACATACAACAACAATTCTGTGATTTACTTATCTCTTATTTATAGTTTACCGAGATTTTCTTTGTACGTTCCCTAAGTATTCTTTTATTTTTAATCAAGTAACGCACAAAAATTATTTTGTCAAGTATAATAAACCGTTCTTAATACCGTAAAAGCCTCAAAGTAGCCTTAAAATTAACTTCAACGCCAAGAACCAGTTCATTAGTTGAAAACCTTAATTTTCGACTCAGAAACTATTTCCACCTGAGAAAACATCTTGGTTCAGACTATCTTGAATTGTTGCAGTTTTTCCTAAATTATCGCACTTTTATGGAAAGTCGAAAAACTGAACGAGTAGAAAAAACTCCAGCTGAATTAATGACAGGTGAAAAGCCTCCATATTGCTTAGAGATGTTGGGATTTGAGCGGTTTCAACGAGCTTAATTCTCTAGTGCTTCAATTAATACTAATGCTCTAAAAACCAAGAGATGGCTTGGTTAAATTTATGCTGGAAGTGTTACCCAAAAAACTCTATTTTTGAACGGAACCGGAACCTTTTATCCAAACTAAAGATCACATTTAATTCTATTTTCTCACAGACAAAGTGTTGTCTAATTGTTAGACTGAGCGAGAAGGTTTAAACTGAATACCACTAAGTTATTACACAACCCCTAGTTGATACTGGACTTTATCAGACAAGAACTGTAGAAGGATTGTCCGTTTCCCAGAAACAAAACTGAACTTTCCTGAACTTTCCTGAACTTTCTCCTGAACTTTTTCCTGAACTTTCCTGAACAAATATGTATTGTTTCTGCTTGGTATTTTCGAGATTATAGAGGCATCGAAACCGAGAAGAAAGGAGACACCATGAATCTAAGGAAAAGCCAAGTCAATAACCATCAAGCTTTAGTGGAACTCCTAGAGGATGGCAATTTCTGGGAGGAACTGGATTACTACTATGATGGAAGTCCCTTAACTGACTTTTTGGATGCAAAACAACATCAGTTCCTAGCAAATCATAAACATTAAGTTTGTGTAAAGCCATGTAGTTAACTTCTTTCAGGGATATCTCTCCTTATGTGGTTTTTTTTGGTGATTATGCGGGGTAAAGTGAGCCAAAATCCTTGGCTACAATCAAAATCCATGTCTCAAGTGGTATTTACTTCGCAATTAAAAAGCCAATATCCACAATTGTTCTACCTAACACTTTAATTAAATCTATCATGTATCAAGTAGCAACTGCAAACAACTCTATGAATTCAAGCTCCATTGCCATCAACGGCGAAATCCTCTCTTGGGAACAGGTAATGGGTTCTTTACAACTTTTTGGCAAATTGCAACCGTTTTTACAAGAAGTTGTCATGCAATATATATTAGTCACAGAAGTCAATTCCAGAGACGATCTAGACATCAGTTCAACAGATTTGATCCAAGGGATAATGGATTTTCGGGTTCAACAAAATCTCACTGATGGCGATAAGTTTAATGAGTGGTTGAAGAAAGAAAATCTTGATAACAATCTCTTTCAAAATCGCATAATGCTTGGATTAAAAATCGAAAAATTGAGACAAGTAATTGCTGAAACGCAATTAGAAAGTTATTTCCAGGAGCATCAAAAATCCCTAGAAGAAGTTCTTTTGAACTGCGTAGTTACCTCAGAAAAAGAATTAGCAGAGCAAATCAAAGAAAGATTAGTTAATGAAAATATTTCTGTTGAAGAATTAGCTAAAGAATTTAGTAATTCCGAACAAAATGTCAGATTTTTCAAACAACAAGCACAACGACGCTCACTCTCTAAGTTAGGTCAAGAAGCCTCATCTTTATCCACAGAAGGAGAATTAGTTGGACCTGTTAATGTTGATAAAAACTGGTCAATTTTGAAAGTGATTGAGATTATTCCTGCTGAATTAGACGAAAAAATGAAAAAGCAAATTGAGGCACAACTGTTTAGTGAATGGTTAGTAGAAAAAGTTCGTGATCTTAAAGTTGATTTTAAGCCACAAACTAGCTGAGCTGATAGTTATTAATGGCCTGAGTTCGATCTAAGTAAGTCAGCAGAATTAATTGTATATTTTATGGTATAGTTTTATCAGCATTG